>NZ_JVOR01000137.1:0-9601 GCF_001054715.1 Acinetobacter sp. 243_ASPC
ATCAATTTGGTGAAATTGCCTGTTCTGCTTTATCGAATGGACATGTTGCTGACATAAAAATGGTTGAGCAATTGGTTGCTGGCCTAAACGGAAAACTTTACGGGGATCGAGGTTACATCAGCCAAGAATTAAAAATTAGAT
Source organism: Acinetobacter sp. 243_ASPC (assembly GCF_001054715.1). Taxonomy (NCBI): domain Bacteria; kingdom Pseudomonadati; phylum Pseudomonadota; class Gammaproteobacteria; order Moraxellales; family Moraxellaceae; genus Acinetobacter; species Acinetobacter sp. 243_ASPC. Next base: position 142 of record NZ_JVOR01000137.1, read on the forward strand.
TGAAAGATCGAGGTATTGATTTAATTACTTATCATCGGAGGAATATGCAGGCTATTCAACTCTGTGCATCAGATGAATATCACTTAAGACAACGCAATAAAATAGAAACATTATTCAGTTTATTGAAGGGGCAATACAATTTAGTGACGAGTAAAGCACGTAGTCTTCATGGATTTCTCAGTGGAATTTACGCCTCACTATGTGCATATCAATTAACCCATCGAAATAAGCCAACAATTCAAATTATGAAATCATCGGCTTAAACAGGATTCGGGTTTATTAAACATGTAAGAAAGATTTACGATGTATTCTAAGCATTACTAATATACATTACGTTCTGCTTGTGTTTGCTTATTGTCAACTTAAGTATTATAAAAAAAATATCAACCTATAATAAGATATAATTGCAATATGAGATACTAAAATTGAGAAATATAATAGATGAATCAATTTCACAATTAGAATACTTGAACTCTTTAAGAGATAAGCTTAGCTCAAATTACAATAAGCCATGTCTATTTTTAGATATAGATGGCACTTTATCTGATTTTCAATTAAATCCTATTGATAGTTATATTCCGACTAAGACTTTAAATATTTTAAGACAAATTATCTCAAAGAAGATTCCTGTTATAGCTGTGACAGGACGAGATATTGATTCTGCACGTAAATTATTTGAATCCATAGATCTTCCAATTGCTGCATTGCATGGATTAGAAATATATATAGGAAATGAAAAAAAATTACATACACCAAAGAGTTTCTTAGAAATTTCAAATATTTACAAAATTTTAGCTCGAGCATGTATCGCCTATCCAAGTTTACTGATTGAAAACAAGAAATCATCAATTGCGTTGCATTATAGGAAAGCTCCAGAGCTCGAAGATATAGCAAAAAAATTAATGTTAGAAGCTCAAAAGATATTCCCCAACCTAAGATTAATTCAAGGGAAATTCGTTTATGAATTAATACCCGCTCAAGCCAATAAAGGCTTGGCAATCAAGGAAGTTTTAGCTCATTTAAACCAGTATGAGGTTTACACACCAATTTTCATTGGTGATGACGTTACGGACGAAGATGGTTTTTATTTTGTGAATCAGTTGGAAGATGGCATCTCAATCAAAGTCGGTCAAGGGCTTACCCATGCCAAATACCAGCTTAAAGACACAAAGCAAGTATATGATTTTTTAGAATTATTTTTAGACCATATTCTAAACCATGATAACAATTTTAAGGGTAACAACAACTTAGATGGAGAGAAAACATGTCTAAATTAATTATTTTATCGAATCGAGTCAGTATTCCCAACGGGCAAAAAACTACCGCAGGTGGGCTTGCAGTCGCTATACAAGATGCATTAGATGATATTGGTGGTGTATGGCTCGGATGGAATGGCGAACGAGTTCATAAGCAAGAGGAAGTACATTTTAATATTTTTCGGAAGGATAAAGTTGATTATGTCACCTGCCCTTTAACAAATTCTCAATATTCAGATTATTATGCAGGGTTTGCCAACAATTCACTTTGGCCTGCCATGCATTATCGTTCAGACCTGATTGAGTTTAAAACATCAGAATACGAAGGATATCAAAAAGTAAATTCTTTATTCGCTCAAAAACTTGCCGAAATTGCAGATCCAGACGATACCATTTGGGTTCATGATTATCATTTTTTAAGTGTGGCGAAATATTGCCGTGAACTCGGTATGCAGAATAAAATTGGATTTTTCCTGCACATTCCTTTTGCACCTTTATTTATCTGGCAAAAAATTCCATGTGCTCAACAATTGATTGAGGATCTATGCCAATACGATGTGGTGGGTCTACAAACAGATAAAGATCAAAAAGTGTGTATGCAAGTATGCACATCTTTATTGAACGCACAGAAAATTCAACAAACTTTGTTAAGCTACCATCAACGTTTAACCATAATTAAATGCTACCCAATTGGTGTAAATCCAACAGCGATTCAAAAAGCGGCCCATAAGTTTGTTGATGTACAAGACTTCCTTACCCGTCCAGTAGAGCTGAATGCTGCAAAAACCATTATCGGCGTAGATCGGATTGATTATTCAAAAGGTTTACTGGAACGTTTTTTGTCCTATGCAGAGTTCTTAGACAAATATCCTGAGTATCAGCAGCATATTCAACATTTACAAATTGCTTGCCCATGCCGTTTGGAAGTTCCAGCTTATCAACGTTTATTTGAGCGTTTCAAGATTAAGATCGAGATGATTAATCAGGAATTTGCTCAGCAAGACTGGCAACCCGTGGAATGTATTTATGATGCAATGAAACATCATCATTTGATGCAAATCTATCGTCAAGCAGATGTATGCTGGATCAGTTCAATACGAGATGGAATGAATCTAGTCGCGAAAGAATATATTGCCGCGCAAAATCCATCAAATCCTGGTGTACTGATTCTATCCAAATATGCAGGTGCTGCAGAGCATATGTCAGAAGCACTACTGGTTGATCCTACCGACAAAACGGCAATGGTCGATGCTTTAAAAACAGCACTGGAAATGCCACGACAAGAACGTATTTCACGCTACAAACAACTAATGAAAGGTTTAAAAGATTTTGATATTAATGACTGGCGCAATGCATTTCTTAACGACTTACAGAACAAAACCGCTGTTCAGGATTTCAGATTCCTGGGAATGCGTAACGTTAACCCTATTTATCAAAACTTATAGTACTTCGATTTGTAAGGAACTGGCAGTATCCAGATATTGCCAGTTCAATTCACTATGATGCTTATTTCACATAAGTAAACCGATTTAAAGCCACAATCAATAATAATAGACCCGATAGTGCCATAAACACTGTACTTAGGCCAATCAGCTCACTCACCATTCCAATGAAAGCAGGTCCAACCAGAATACCCGTATAAGCCATGGTCGAAACACAAGACAATGCAACTGCATTTGCCATCATCTTCTGACGTCCAGCACGGGAAAACATGATCGGGACGATGTTAGAACAACCTGCCCCAACCAGTGTATAACCCACTAAAACCAGCCACCAATGAGGCGCGATACTGACCAAAGCCAAACCTAAAGTTGCACAAATCGCGCTATAGGTTAAAAGCTTTTTTTCACCAAAATAACGGATCAGATAATCCCCCGTAAAACGTCCTGTGGTCATGGCAATCGCGAAGAAGGTATACGCCAATCCCGCAAAAGCGGCATTAACTCCATATTGTTGCGTTAAATAAATACCACTCCAGTCCATCGCCGCACCTTCCGTCATGAAAATGATGAAGCAGGCAATACCAATTAATATAATCAAAGGTTGTGGCAGACGCTGGCGTATCGACTTTTTCACTTTCGATGACGCTTCAAGAAGGGTGTTTTCTACAGCTTTTATGTTGTATGGCACTGAAAGAAAAACAATAATTACTAACAGTAAACTCACAGCAAATGCGCTTATAACACACGAAATACTTAAAGCAAGCAATGCAGTAATCGTCAGTACCCCAGCTAATCCGCCTAGACTCGCCATACCATGAAAGCCAGACATCAATGATTTTAAGCTATTTTTCTCAACCACTACGGCCTGAATATTGAGAGCGACACCCAGACTTCCTGCTGCTGTACCAAATAAGAATAAGGTGATCGCCATCATTAACGGCGTGCTCAATAAGCTTAGGCTTGGCAATAAAACGGCAAGCAAAAGTAAAGCGAAACCGATCGGCACACGACAACCAATACGCTGAACAATTTTACCTGTTGCAGGCATAGCTAACATTGCACCTAAGCCGCCGCATAATAGCAACAAACCAAAATCGGCATGATTAAAATGCAAACGTTGCTGGGCAAAAGGAATCAGCGGCGCCCATGCAGCCGTGGCGAAACCCAGACCGAAAAAGCTAAAACGAGTTGAAAGACGTTGAGCACTTAATTGAATTTCAGGATCAATAAGAGCAGTTCTGGAAAAAAGGATCATTTAATACCATCCACACAAATTAACTCAGAGCGTCCATCTCGGATAAATCGCCATAGAAAAACCCCTGCTAATCTATAGAGAAGTTCTATAAATCCACAGAGGCTTTTATGACGAAATTATACACAAAACCAAGCTAAAAACAGTATTTTTTACAAAAATAAAATTTATATATATCAACAGCTTATTATTATTTATTCAAATAAAATTAAAGCATTTATTTTTAACACTTTTTCTTCTTAGCTTTTCAATTTAATTAGGCAAAGATATGAATTTACTTAAATTTTGTAAGGATGACAGAATTAAATAGCTCATTTATAAAGCTGAATAATATATGTCACCCGCTAAAGCTGTGGATTAACTTTCTCTCTCGAATTAGGTCAATTTTATAAATGTTTTAAAAAGTACGATAAACCTTCAGGTGCACGTCCATTTAATCGACTGCTAGTGGTAACCCGAACCAAATTACTCCAAGTGATTTTGCAACATTGCTTAATAAATTTTTCAATTAATGAGACATCCTCATGACAAGGAATAGGTTCAAAGCCTCCTGCCTGAATATAGGCTTCGGCACTAAAGCTTAAATTCGCCCCATGTATATGTTGATGATCCATCATATCCTGATAATGCGTCAGATATTTCTGCTGTTGTTGTATTGATAAGTGACTAAGATCATCCAGTATAACGATACCACAAATGGCATCTGTTGGCTGATGTCGCATTTGGCATAGTAACCAATCTGGATCTACAATTGTATCAGCATCCGTGCAAGCGACCCATGTAACTCCTTGATCGATTAGCTGCCTAATACCAAGGTCTCTGGCCTTGCCCACACAAGCAAAATTACATTCAATCCAGTTCATCTGATGTGACTTTACAATCATGAGGGACTGGTCAGTACAACTGTCTAAAACCACTAGAATCTTGACCTGACCGTGACCTATATACTGTATAGCTTGTTCAATTGACTGCAAACAAGCGGATAAATTCTGTTCTTCATTATGGGCTGGGATAACAATACCTATTTTCATATTAAGCCCTGTTGTTTTGCCAAAGATGAAGGATTTACCGTCCAGATATCAATAATGAAATCTGGATCATTCAGACTTAAATAATGAGTGAACAACAAAGATTGTTTTAAATGATGATGGACTTGAGAAGCATCTAGTTCAAAATCCTGAATAGCGTGACGCCAGTGACAACACAGGATTTCACCTTGTGGCGTTAAACTGTTTTTGAGCTGATCGATCAGTTCATGCAGTTCAGTGCGTGATAAGTAATAGGCCACTTCACTGATGACAATCAGATCAAATTTCTGTTCAGGAAAATATTCAGGAATTTTTTGGTGTTGAACGCTCACATGCTTCAAATTCTGTAAACGTTTAGAGGCCCAATGAACAGCATGTTCAGAAAAATCTAGACATAAAAGCTGATCAGCGCGTTTGGCTAAATGTACACTTAAATGGCCATTGGAACAGCCGATTTCCAACACTGATGAATAACGCTGTTGAGTAAGCAATGCCAAACAAATCTGCCTTTTACGAGCTTCATACCAATGTAAATCGTAGCCCCAAGGGTCATTATTGTGATGATATAAGGCTTCGAAATATTGACTAGAATCATTCACAAAGATAAACCTCCCAAGGCATTAACAAACGTTCGATAATTGCTGGAGATAAAATCGCAGCATTGCCTGTACTTTCATCAGCTTCGATCTGACTCTTAAACTGCATGATGGCCTGACGTTTTTTGATTAATTGGGCCTGAGTTAAGTTGTAAGCTCTAGCCTTTTGCCAGTTGATACGCGGATCTAGTGGTCGCGCCCAATGCCAAGCCCAGATCAGCACGTGTAAATATGACATGTCATGAGCTAGAGCAAATGCCTGTACAGTTTTTCCTACCGCTTCATGATCTGGATGCCCATCCTGTGCATAGCTACAAATTAAAATATCTTCCGCTTTAACCAACTTGTCTAATTCTTGCCACAGATGTTCCCTGTGCAAATGAATCTGCCCGTCTGGTAAATTTAATTCAATACGTTGAACATATTCAGAAATATCTAGACACTGTAAAGCCGTCAAGCTTTCTTGTGGGCGAATTTGATCTAATTGATCTGGGCTGTATTTGGTTGAATGTGGATGGCTTTGTGTCCCATTACTGACGGCAATGATCACCAACTGACAATTCAACATAACTAATTGTTGCATCAAGCCGCCACACCCCAGTATCTCATCATCTGGATGGGGTGCGACAATCAAGATTCTTTTAGATTGAAATTTTTTAAAATTGAGTAGAGAAAGCGGCTGCTGCTCAAATGCATGCAACCACTGTTCTCGGGAGGTCCCTTGCCCTTCAATAATACGATCTTCGACTAAAGGATGTTTTAGAGCTGCCATGATATTTGCTCCTGTAAACATCGTTCAGCAATTTGCTCATCATCGAATGCCGCATGACTTTGCCGAATAAATACAGGTAAATCAGCCATTAGGTTGGCAAAAGTTGCTTGTTCACAAAAAGGCCGTGCTCCAAGCGCTTTTCCTACCCCTTCAATAACCTCCAAACAGCTTTGTTCTGCCTGCGCACGCAAGATCCGTACATCCCGTTCATGGCTAAGCTTGGGTTGGCTATCAATCATTTGAGCGATATATTGGAAATATTGTCGGATTACAGCAAGTCGAGTTACTAACTGACCTAAATACATTTTCTTAAAAGGATTAGGGCTTTTAAGGCAACTTTCTTGTAGCTCATCCACTAACCGTACCGCGGCACCGTACCAGCAAGCTGCAACACCCGCAGCACCATGCCAGAAACCAACCCGATCAAGGTAGTCATTGGGATGACCAATGAGTTTGACTGCTATCTCCTGAAAATTAACTCTTGCGGTCTGTGTTCCCTGCATACCTATAGCTTGCCAGTGAGCCAGATCAATGCTGATCAAGGATTGGTTTAAGTCAATAATGCAAAGCTGAGATTGCCCCTGTTGATCTTTAAAACTGATTAATGCTTTATGAATAAATTCAGCGCCTGAACACCACGGCTTAATTCCATGACAAAGCCCATTTTCGACCTGTAACGGCACGGACCCACCATCGGCAGCCCAAACAGCCCATGTCTCTTCATCTATTTCATGTTGATAACCGAGTTCATGCAAAATACTTAAAGCATCAAAATGGGACTCAAAAAGCTTGGCTAAACTTAGGTCAAAGCCAGCTATCTGAGCAAAAATTTGCCAGCGTTGATAGGTTTGTCCCGAAGCAGGTTCAGGCAATCGTCCAACAGAATGAATCAACTGTTTCAACACCATTGGACGTTGATTTAATTTTTCTTCAGCTGAGTACTGCTCAAAGCGATTTAATATGTCTAAAATTGAGCCTTTTATAAATATTTTGCTATTCATTCTTAAAATGTTAATTCAAATGAGTTTATTTAAATACTAATTGAAATAATCCGTTTAGTTAAATAGATAAATTGTAATGAAAAGATAATTATCCGTAGTTATTTAACTATTAGCTCTCTTGTGAAAGTATCGTTTTGCCTAATTTTTGAATTGGCTGAAACCTTATTAAATGTAGCTTTAGGCTGTTTAAATTTTGACTAACGCAAGAGGTCTATTTATTTCGTTTTGTTTCATTATTAACTAAACAGTATGTTTAAGTGAATCTATAAAATCATCATGTAAGCTTTATTTAAAATCCAACAATTATTAGAAAATAAGCAGTAGCTTAAAGGCTTCCGTGTTGTAATGTTTATAAGAGAGGTTTAAGAAATAAGTACTTTAAATATTAGACCTCTTTCATAAATCATTTTTTACTCAGTTCCAAATTATAGATCCCAGCAATTAGATTGAACCTCAATCCCAATCTTTTTCCTCGATTACGATATCGCTCAGCAAGGATTTTGAAGGTTTTCAAACTGCTAAATACATGCTCAATGCCAATTCTTCTTTTGTTAATTTCTCGATTGTAAAGCTTTAGCTCAGGATCTAGTTTGCAACGTTTTTTTACTTTTAATGGCAATAGACTATTTCGATACACTGTGTAAACCCCTTGATAACCTTTATCCGCAAGGATAAAAGCACCTACAGGAATCTGATTCAAATTGCGTTTGAAAAGTTCGAAATCCTGTACAGTACCACGACTTGTGCATAAACTCAGAATTTGCTGAGTTTTATAATGAACAATGGCTTGAACTTTGAAAGTATGTGCCTTCTTCTTACCACTATAGCTTTTCTTCTGTTTTTTTAGGCCTTTGTATTGGAATTTCTGTGGTATCTACGATCACCACACTCCAATCAATACCTTCGCCTTCAGGCAAATGCTTTGGTAAATTAAATAAATTGGACTTGATGAGGCAGTCCTCTATATGATGTACGATTCTTGAAGCAGTGGGCTCTGACACGCCATAACTTGTTGCGACATGGAATAATGTTCGGTATTCACGCCAATAGCTTAAGCATAAGAGAATCCGATCTTCTAGGCTTAATTTAGGTGGTCTACCTTTGGCAGGAACATGCATTTTCAATTGCTCAACCATTAAATCAAAGGTTGAACATGAGATGCCGGTATATCGCTTAAACTGTGTTTCAGAAAGCTTCTTTGAATCGATGTATTTCATTCAAAGATTATGCCTGAATGTTTAAGATTCTTCGGTACAAATAATCAACAATAGATAGGCCGTTTTTTGATTTATGAAAGAGATCTATTAATATTTTTATTAATTTTTAAAGATATTAAAACATAGATAAAAGCGGCTTTGATGCACAAAGCTGTTCTTAATGGCTTCTTCGGCAATATAATTTCCAAATGAAGAAGCCTATACTCAAAATCTACCACACAACCAATTGGCCCGCATATAACAGAGCTCTCATTAATCATGGGAATATTGCCATTTGGTTCGATCCAAAAACACAATGGTATGCAGGACCTCAAGGCAGACAAGGTCGAAGTCAAACCTACTTCGACATAGCGATTCAATGCTGTTTGATGATCAAATCTCTATTTAGACTCACTTTACGCATGGTTACGGGCTTTGTTCAAAGCTTAATTAAACTTTGCGGCTGGGTAGCCCCGAATATCAGTGATATTCGTACACTACGCTTTATAGAAGACAAAAGCATATTGATATGGCTTTGTTGCACAAACATTCAAAGACTAAACTTGTCCCAAGTTATCCAAATTTAAGTGACTACTTGGGTGTGAGTTCGGCCTAACTCTGTGAATTTATTTAATACTGCCACACGTGCGTGAATCTCATTGACTTGGCTATCAAAACTCCTTGCACTGAGTTTATCTCCTAATAATTTAATGCAGTGCATCTTGGTTTCTACCAAACTTCGGCGATGATAGCCTGACCATTTTTTCCATAGTGTCCTGCCTAAACGTTTAACTGTTCGAAGTAATTCGTTTCGCTCTAGCGAGCTACTCTTTGTATCTTTCCATGGTTTTGCATTTTTTCTAGGTGGAATCTCCGCATGCGCTTGCCGATCTGCAATGACCTGACGGCATTGCTTG
>NZ_JVOR01000138.1:0-25897 GCF_001054715.1 Acinetobacter sp. 243_ASPC
GTCTATACCGCCTTTATTATTGATGTGTTCTCACGAGCAATTGTTGGCTGGAAAGTATCTACACGAATGAATACAGATATGGTGCTCGATGCATTGGAGCAAGCATTGCATGATCGAGGCATGCCAAAGAATGTGATTCATCATTCCGACAGAGGTGTGCAATATCTTTCCATTCGTTATACCCATCGTTTAGAAGCAGCAAATTTACGAGCATCAGTCGGTACGACTGGTGATTCATACGATAATGCTTTGGCTGAAACGGTGAATGGCTTATACAAAACAGAGGTGATTGAATATCTAAAAGCAGATTGGCAAGGTTTAGCAGATGTACAACTTGCGACACTAAACTGGGTAGATTGGTTCAATAAAAAGCGTGTACACAGTGCACTGGGTTATGTATCGCCTTTTGAGTTTGAAGCAATGTACTATGATAAGATTAACCCGTTAGGTCCAACTTTGAATAAGGCTTTCCAGCTGTAAAGGTGGATTTCCTAATCGTGTATTTAAAATTACTGCAATGGTATGTGAAAGAATCTTACGCGTAATTCTATGCGTTAAATGCCATAAATCTTTAGCTCTTACTTTTTGAATGTGAAATCGTTCAGTTAATTGACCTATAACAGTCTCAATTTTTCTACGAGTAACCTTTTATCGGTTTATTTTAAGGGATTCTAGTATCTTTTATTAGATTTGAAGGTTGTAGGTTGAGCTGAGCAACTTATGCCGAGGGCTGACATTTATCAGACAGAGTATCCATTTCAGCTTTCGGTGCTGTCTAGAAATAAAGGGAAAGTGGTTTCAGGCGAGGACATCACTTTTGCAAAGATGAATGAGAGGTGTCCCTGCCTGAATATTTGCTTTTCTAGAATTGAATGTTTAGAAATCAAATGAGGTTTGTAGATAATACGTTTGTGGCGCACCTACATACATTCCACCGACTTGATCTGCTGAACGAGTGTAGTATTCACGGTCAAATAGGTTCTTCACACCGAAGCCCACTTTGAGACCATTGAGTTGTGTGTTGGAAAAATCATAGGATGCCCGAACACCCACTAAACCATAACCAGGAATGTTGCCATAGCGTCCAGTAGCATCATGGGTGCCCGATGCGGTTTGACCAGATTGACCGTAGAAATTAGTGTTTAGTGTCCATTGATCAACTTTATAGTCTATTCCAGCATTACCTACCCATTGTGAATAAAAGTCGAGATCTTGTCCTTTATTTTCCCCAGCAGATGCGGTTGCTTTGGTGTAAGTTGTATTGGCATACAGCGAAATACCGCTGAGTTCGTCACTGATTGCACCGAGATTATATTTAAATCCGAACTCGGCTCCTTTGTGTTCAGTGGCACCTAAATTTGAGTAAGTTTGAGTTGCATCATCTCGTTTTAATTCATCAGAAAAATCAATATAAAACAGGGTGAATTCTAGGGATAGATATGGGTCTAAATAGTGTGTACCAATTTCATAATTATTGGCTTTTTCAGGTTGTAAGCCCTGCATGGTCAGATAGGCACCTGACGCATTGGTATTGGCCATTTGGCTATATTGTAGTGGTGCAAAAGATTTACCGTAGTTTGCAAAAATATTCCACAAATCATTGGCTTTATACATGACTGAAAAGCTTGGTAATACTGCATCATAGGATTTTTCAGCATGTACTCCGTTGAGTACCGATGCATCTTTATTTAATTTGTACATATTTTCGGTGGTTTTGATTTTCTCAAAACGAACACCAGGAATCAGAGACCATGCACCCACATCTGTGCGGTTGTCGATGAACAATGCATGTGCATCTGTTTTCCCGTCTGCTTTGGTCCAAGCATATTCATTTGTAGGGCCTGTGACCGTGTTATAGCTTGCACGATTAACCGCCTCTTCACTGGTTTCATGTAGATAGCGATAGCCCACAGAAACTTCATTTTCAGTAGTCCCAAGTTGGTACGCATGCGAATACCGTGGCTCGATTGCCGTCACTTTATAATTACGTGGCGCCGTTTGGTACAGTTTTGATCCACTACGTTCCATTCCTGCATCACGGAAGGTGTCAGTGTGATAGGCCAAAAGCTCAAAGGCATTGTCATCTTTTTTATAGCTGTATTTAACTGAACCGTCAGTACGATGCCCTTTCATATAATCATGATTGCGCAAGGACTGATATGGATTTTCAGCAAATTGAGCAGGGGTTAAACCTCCAGGCATATCTACATCTGCATCGTAGCGGTGTAGATTGGCTTCAATTTTTGCATATTCATCTATTGCATAAGCTGCTTTTAAGCGAATATCGTTGATGTCAGAGTCATCATTTTTATCGCGAAAACCCTCTCCATTAACGCCAGAATATAACAGCGCTAAGCCTAAACCGTTGTCTAAGGTTCCACCCACAAATAAGTTGGGGTTAAATTTTACATGACCGTTTTCTGCAATTTCTGTAGTGAGGTCTACCGTTCCAGCAAAGGTTTCAGGAATTGTACGTGAGTTAAAGTTAATAATCCCTCCTACATTTTGTGGTCCAAAGCGAACAGAGCCCGCGCCACGCACCACGTCGATACTTTCAGTATTGCCTAAACTAGTGGGTGCTAAGGAGAGTTGTGATTGACCATAAGGGGCAAACGAAAGTGGAACACCGTCCACGAGTACCTGTGAGCGTGGTGAAAACCGTGACGTTAAACCACGGACACCGATGCTTAACGATGCATCACTCCCTGCTGTTCCTGCATTTTCAGGAGCTTGAATACCAGGCACAGTGCGTAAAGCCTCTTTGACAGAAGTTACGCCTCGGTTAATCAACTCATCACGCTGAATGACTGTACGCGCTCCAGCATGATTTAGTACTTTCTGTGCATTGGCTTCATCTAACCAGTTGCCTTCGGCTTGCACAGTTATCGGGTTAAGCGTCACAGTAGGGTATGTATCGGCTGCATAAAGTATGGAGGGAAATAAGCAGAGGGTGAGGACTAATTTTTTGAAATTAGGGAGTAACACAAGAGATCCTTAAAATGATGTATAGGTGAAATGTGAAGAAAATATGGAGAATTTGTAAGTTTGTGAAATAATAAGCTGACTAGCGAAATATGTAAATGATAATTGTTTGCTTTTTTATTCAAGTGTTATATAAAAATTATTAGAATAAAGGGAATAGTGAAAGCACTTAAAAGGGCACTGTTGCAAATAGATGATCCCCTATTAAATGCACAATTATAGTTTCTAATTAGTTTTAATTTAGTTTCAATTAAATATTAAAAAACAACTAAAATCTGTAAGATATATTCCATATGTGCATTAAGCAGGAATTCCTTAATGAAAGAATTCCTGCTTAATGCAATCAATTACTTATGAATGTCGAGAGTTGGCTTCATCATACACAGCATTGTTTTCACGTCTGCCTACGGCAATGACGATGAAAATAACCTCATCATCAATCACTTCATAAACCAAACGATAACCAACACTGCGAAGTTTGATCTTGTAGCGGTTAGGATGTCCTGGGAGCTTATTCTTGGGAATGCGAGGATTCTCTAGTACCTTGATCAGTTTCTTCTTCAATGGTTGCTTAATACTTGGATTAAGCTTATTCCATTCTGCTAATGCTTCTTCTAAAAAGTCTAACTTATAGGTCATCAATATTTACTCGAATGCGTTTTTGATTCGCACGAGCATCTGCAATTTTGTTGAGTTCCAGGTCTTCCAGTTGTTCCATCATGGTTTCATACAAATCAGCCGGAACACAGTAAAACGCTGGTATATTACGATTAAGGATCGCTACAGGTTCACCTTTACCTGCTAACACTGTATCCATCGGACTCTTTTTGAGTTCAGTAATACTTGCAGTCATTCGTGCATGGATTAATTGAGTCATAGTTAGGCCTTTATAAAGTTAAGTGTTTGCAGTTTGGGTTGAATCACTACAAGTAGGTTCGGGTAGCTAATCTCAGCATACCTCTCTAATGTGCATCTTAATTTGATAAGTAGGGTTGAATCAGTGACGAGGAGCATCTTTGCAAGATAAGGCATCGCTGAACGAAATGCCTTTAACCACTTACGATGTTGCTCAATAATATCTATAGGTTGTTGCATCTCTAGCTCAGCTAACCCAGGAGCTACGTCAAGATCACACCATGAAAGTATCTTTAGAGCTTTTTCTAATGTAGTAGTTTTAGTTACCTGCCACTCTTCCTCTCTTTCATCCATCAAATCGAATAGATGTCTGAGTTCCTGCATACGAACTTCATCCTCTCGTTTCAAACGAGATTTTTCAGTCATATTCCAAACAGCATCAGAATTCATAGATTCTCCTATTCAACGCTATGACTATAGCATTCCTAGAAGCACATTTAAAGATGCGATTAAAAAAACCATAATGAGTACTTTTCGCTACTCGATAAACGGTAGAAACTCCACAACCAACTGCTTTAACTATTTCATCCTTGGTCATGTTCCGACATGATATAGGTCTAACAAATACAAAAAAGCCCTTAATCATTAAGGGCTTTTCCACACGCAAATCACAACCAATTAAAAACTAAATTAGTTTTATATTAGTTTCAAATTAGTTAATTTTCTTCACTAAGTTTCTTCAGAGCAAATCTGATAATTCCATTATGGGTTTGACCATATTTTTCAGCTAACTCAGCCAATAGCTGATACTCATATTCGTTCATTGGAATCGTATGCGTCTTAAATTTTCGAGGTGCTTTGGGATCTAGTTTTTGAGTAGTCTGCTCATTTGCCCCATTGATGAATGCGTCAATTTCGGGTGATGAAGGCTTCGTAATTTCTCTTTTCTTAATCACGCTAAAAGCTCCTTCATAAATGATTCAAACTCTTCGATTGCTTTTGGATTATTTGATTCAACAACACCTTTCCCTTCAGCAGTAACATCACGATAAACCTTCCTGTCATGAATTACTGACGACAACGCTGTGAATAATGGAAAATCCGCCAGGTAATCATTTGCTTGTTGTACTTCAGATACAGATGGATTGGTTGGTGCCAGCGTTAATAAACCAAATGGTTTTAAGTCTTCATTAAATGACTTGGCTTGATCTATGACTTCAGAGAGATGAGGTAAAGTATCAAGATCGAACTGTGATGGCCTAAATGGTACTACAAGGTAATGAGCTGTTAGCATTGCTGTTCTAAGCTCTTTACTATCATGTCCAGCCACATCAACAATCACATAGTTATAACGGCTATCCAGGTCTTTCAGTGTGTTCTTGATGTCACCATAGCGTTGAACACAATGAACTTTTGGCAGATCAGTTTCATCTCTGTCTTTTACCCAATTAGCTGAACTTTGTTGAGGATCTGCATCAACTAATACTATGTCTTTCTTATGTTTAGCAAGATATGCTGCAATGTTGATGGCTATTGTTGATTTACCACATCCGCCTTTTTGACTTCCAATTAAGATAATCATTTTACTTGTAATTTGTAACTAATTTGAATTCAATATAGTTTTATTTTTCATTGGTGTAAATACTTACTTAAAAAATCTTGTTGTCCATTGATTTAGTATTAGTCTACATTTTCCCACCTAAATTAGGGTTATACTTCATGCTAATTCATCACTGTAAATGGATACTCGTAAAACAAGAAATTCTCTTAAATTTTTAAGCAATAACATTTTTATTTTTAAATAATTTTAATATTTTTATTTTTAAATCCTCTGTAAGCCTTATCTAGAAGGTGTTTGAGAGCTTATTAGTCTACATTTTCCCACCTTTAAGTCTACATTTTCCCACCTTTAAGTCTACATTTTCCCACCTTTAAGTCTACATTTTCCCACCTTGTGCCTACACTGTTTGTTAGTGTATGCTAATCTGATAATTACATGGGGAAGTCTCAGTGAAAAATGAGCTCGTAGTTAAAGATAATGCGTTAATTAATGCTAGCTATAATTTAGACACAACGGAACAACGATTGATTTTATTGGCAATTGTCCAAGCGAGAGAGTTAAGTAAGCATGTGGATGCTAATAGCACGCTAGAGGTTCATGCTCATCATTACATGAAGCAGTTCAACGTCGATAAACATGCAGCCTATGAGGGGCTTAAAAACGCAGCTAGCAACCTATTTGAGCGCAAATTCAGTTACAAGGGTATCCATGAGGGGACTCAACAGGAAAAGATAGTGAAATCACGTTGGGTTTCCAAAATAGCCTATGTTGATTCAGCCGGGATTGTAGAGCTCACTTTTGCACCTGATGTCATACCCTTGATTACACAGTTAGAGAAGTCTTTCACTGCTTATGAGCTGAAACAGATTAGCTCTCTTACAAGCAAATATGCAATTCGTCTTTACGAGTTACTGATTCAATGGCGTAGTGTTGGTAAGACACCTATGTTTGCGTTAGATGACTTTCGCTTTAAGCTTGGATTAGCAGAGAGTGACTATGTCAAAATGGCGAACTTCAAAGCCAGGGTACTCGATACAGCATTAAACCAAATTAATGAATTAACAGATATCATTGCTTCTTATGAGCAACATAAAAATGGACGTGTGATTAGTGGCTTCTCATTTACGTTCACAACAAAGCAGCAACCTAAGGAAGTCACTCACACCAAAGCCAAGAAGCTAACGGATAAGCAGATTCAATTTTTTGCCAACAAGCTAGCTCACCATGACCCATTTGCAAGCCAAAAAGCTGCAGTAGGGGAAAGCTATGCTGATCTAGAAAAAAGGCTTCTAATTGAATTAGAGGATGTTCAAAATGTTAGAAAGTATTCTGGTGTTCTAAAAGAGTTGGGATTAGAAGTTTAATGGTGAAATAAAATTAGTTGTTAAGTGAAACTAATTTGGTTTTACTTTGGTTTTGTTTTAGTTCTAATTTAAGTTAAGCTTTATAAAATCATATTTTAAACTATTTATGTAACAAAGCTAAATCCCTACTTCCTCTCGGATTGAGCAAAGCGAAAACCTAAGCTTTCGAAAGTCATGTCCTTGATTTAAATGGCAAAACCTGACATTGAAATAATTCTAAAATTAATCCATGCCAAAGCAGCAAGAAGTGGATTCAGGTTGGTATATCAATTTTTACTGAGTTAAAAAATCACTGACGTATTTTTATGTCAGTGATCAAACTTTTTTTTCAAAATCCCAACTTTTGGAAAATCATTTTTTTTTTATTTGTTAATGTCCGTTACTGAGTACACGTCGAGGACATATAGCTGATTACTTAATGAATAGTGAGTGAGCTATAGACCTGACTGTATTCAAAAATATTGCTTCAGAAGTTAAAGTCTCATAAATAAAAAACCCCAATAGCTAAATCTTGTGGCGGAACTAGCTATCGGGGTCTGAAATACAGGAACATTGTAACGTGTTCAAAAACAATATACACGAATTTTTGTTAAATCTTGGCTACGAAACGAACAATTTACCGTTTCAATTTGTGCTAGAGAAACACTATCGAATCCCAAGTATCGGGAAAAGCAGAAAAAACCGTTCTACTGACGTTATTTTAAAAAGCAATGGTCTGTATCTGATCTATGATCATTCGACTGGCGAAAGCTACACGTTCAATCCTGAATGGAAGCAAGAACAGCAGAGCCATGATGCTGAGTATCTGCAAAAACGCCAATTAGAAATCGAAAAACAGCGCAAAGCTGAAGAAAAATCGAAGATCATTCAATTTGCATCAAAAGCCAATGAAGCCAAAGAGATTTGGAACAAGGCACAGCATTGTGAAGATCATCCTTATATGGCAGTTGCAGGGATTAAGCCAATCAATGCGCGAACAATGCCAGTGGTGAAAACTTCAGGCGGTCAGACTTTCCATAATCCGTTGATCATCCCTTTGTTTGATGTTCATTCACATGAACTTGTGAATCTGCAATTCATTACACCTGAAGGTGAAAAACGCCCATTATCAGGCGCGCAAAGCCAGAATTTTTACTTTGTCATCGAAGGTGCAGAACCGACCATTTTTGTTGAAGGTTACAAGGATGCTTGCAATGTGCATCTTGCAACTGGACGCCGTGCGATTGCGTGTATTACTGCTGACAAGATCAAGGAAGTCTATCCGATACTTGGGAAACAGCAGGACGCTATCCTTTCCGACAACGACAACAAAGCCAAGATCAATGATGATGGTTCAAGAAAGGTCTTACATAACAGAAAGCAGATCGCTGCTTATGGAAAGGGGCATAAGGTTGCAACTGAACTTGGTACAAGATTTTATCTAGCCCCTGAACTTGGTTCGGATGCGGGAAGCATGACGCATGATCAGATCAATGCACTGCTGAATCAAAAGCCCACTTCAGAGCTACCGATATTCGATGTATGGACACAGTTAAAAGATCAATCCTGTGATGTTGAAACCAAAGCACTGATCAATGCGCTGCTGAATGAAAAAGATGCTCAGAAATGCGCTGGATTGGCTTATCAGTACATGATCAGGAACTCGGTGCATGTTCCCTATAAGAAAAGCCTGATCGAGCTTAGAAACGAAATAGAGCTGTCTTGTATTGGGAAGGTTCACCCGACTACGTTGGACAATATTGTTCTTTATGTTCAGAACAGAATTGAATACGTCAAAAATCAGGGATTAACGGCGGTTACGATTCAAGATCATAAAAATCATAACGTGATTAACCTGGCTTCGCTTGATGACTTCAAACCGAATTATCAGGGTGCATATCTGATCAAAGCCCCAACAGGTTCGGGAAAAACGCAAAAAGTCGGACGCCCTTTCCGCGATTGGTGCAGAAACAACGGATATTCATTCCTAACAATTGCTCACTTGCGTAGTTTGATTCGTGAAATGGCGTCACGTATGGATACCGCCCACTATGATGATGAAAAAAAGGGCATTGCTGAAGCGCGCAAAATCGGTCTTGATGCTGCTTTAAGTCACTCGATTGAATCTTTATCCGTGTGCCTGCCAAGTCTGGCGAATGAGCTATTCAAGCCATTTATTAATGACTGCAAGCATGTGTTCATTGATGAGATCAGCCAAGTGATCGAAACATTCAACAGTGACAAACTATTCAAAAAGACTGACATTGAACTTGTTTACAAGCTGCTAAAAACGATCATCAAAAATGCTGAATGTGTCATTGTTGCGGATGCGAATATTAACCAACAGACGTTGGATTTTATCGAATCGTGCCGACTTGGTGAAAAACTGCATATTGTAGAAGTTGCACCAACGGATGAAAACAAGACCGTTCACCTGTATAACAGCTTCGCAGAATTGCAGAGATTTATCCTTCAAAAAGTTATGGTCGAAGATCAAAACGTATGGATTACATGCGATTCAAAAAGCCATGTTCAGACATTGCAGGCCATCCTTAATGATCTTGATATTCAGAACATTGCTATTGTTGGAAATGAAAACATAAAAAAAGAAACAGCCGAATTTTTGAAGAATCCAGAAGCTGAATCTTTGAATTATCAGATCGTAATCTCCACAAGTGCAATCGCTTCAGGCGTATCAATCGAACATGATCACTTTGATCTCGTTGCAGGATTCTTTACTGGTTCAAGTGTGCAGCCGACAGACGCTTATCAGATGCTTGGTCGTGTTCGCCAGTGCAAAGAATTTCACGTATTCGCAGATCAGAACCGCCGTTATGTAATGGACGTTTTAGACGCATTGCAGGGAAAGCAGCAGGCCAGTGCATTAGAAGGTTCAAAAGCAAAAATCACAGAGTTTTCTTTATTTAAAACCGAACTTGAAAAAGTGCGTGAAACCCGCCGTTCTAACTTCGCCAATAATCTGATCTGGATTCTGGAAAGCAAAAAATTCACCGTTAAGCGTGTGCAGCAGTTTGATGCTTCAGATCATGTGGAGTTTTTCAAACATACCAAAGCCAAGATCAAAGCAGATCATCAAGAACGTATTAAAAACGCTTACAAGATTGATGCTGATACGGCGGTCAGACTTCAAAGAAAAGACTTCTTGTCTGAAGCTGAAGCAATTGCTTTGCAAGCCCATGAAATGCGAATGAAGTTAGGTCTTCAGCATGATGCAGAATTGAATGATGAACACTTCAACATTGATCTGGGTCAATTGATACGTTTTAATGCGTTTCTGGGGCGTTTCAAACCTAGCAATGACAAAGCAAGGGATTTGTCAGTTAGACGCTACCGCGAAGCTATGGGGAAGGTTTACCGACTGGCCTTTGATGGTGTTGATATGCAGCCTGATGCAATCTTTACCGAAACAGGCGCAAAGCTACTCATTCAGCAGATTGCAAAATATAGATTGTTGCTTGCTGCCATTGGTGCAATCCCAACGCGTTTTGGTGTGCAGTCGTGGAAGCCAAGTGCATATTCAGCCAGAGATTTAAATGAGATTCTGAAGCACATAGGAATCAATTGCAGACGTTGCAGAAATCCCTTTTCACCGAATTTGAAGAAAAAGAAATCTGTGCAGATACCCCATAATCTATATATAAGAATAGAGCCATCTGCACAGATAAGTGATGAATACGCTTACAAGGTTGATGCTGAACACTTCGTCATGATGCAGCAGCTTTGTGATTCTCTATTCAATGCCAGTGAACAGCAGATCGCGCCTGAAGATATGCAGCAGCTTGCTGATGTTGTCGCTTCAGTCGGGAAGCCTGACTTTGTTTCTGATGTTGTTTCTTTGGATGAGGTGCAGATTGATATTGCATCCGTTGCAGTCGTAACCACAGCAACAGAACAGCAGCTTGCTATTGAGCCATGCAATGACGCGGTATTCATTGATGTGATGCAGGAGCTTATGCGGTCAGACTTAACCCTTGCTGATTTGTACCGTTTGAAAGATTACGCAGAGCATTTACCGAAACAGCACGTTTCTGCTGGCAGTGCTCAACAGGTATTAGAGCTGGATTTAATCAATTCAATGATCAGTAGCTGGGTGTCGATTGGATAGCCTAAGCAATCATTCTTAGGCTATTTTGGTGATCAGGGCCAGAAAGACATTACGAGTATAATGTCCTTCAGGTTACTTTCGTTATTTACCGAAATCATTTCTATCTGCTTGATTGTCCAGTGGACCAGGTAGACAGCAAGTACGCACCAGAAACAGCAGATTCATATTTTTAATTATACCTTTCTACTATCATCGTATATACGAGAGCATTTAATTGAATTACATGGGAACTAATACCATGAATTCAAAGTTAATATTTCAGCAACTATGCCACTTTTAAAACTTCCAATTTATGTTCTCTAATTTTATTTATGACTTCCGTCATAATTATTATGTTGCAACATTTGCAACGTTATTGGTATGATTACCATGTAGTCTTACAGAACTGATGATTTGGTTCATAAGGTCTTTAACCCAAGGAGTGTTATTGACTGGTATCTGTAGGCAGAGATACGAAAAAGGCCGATCAGTAATGACCGGCCTTTTTCACGTCAGCACGAAAATTCCCTAATCCCATCATTTGATGCCAGGTGTAATAACCTTTGGTATGACTTTGTCGCTTTGTAATGCTCTAAGGTATCAGCACATAACCACGAAAGCAGCTGTAACGCATAGCGGATCTCATTATTCAAACGCTTGATTACTTCTACTTGATTAGTTGGTTCATATATTAAAATTTTACCGGTACCCTTTTCCTTCACGTCACTGAATTTCCATACTGGTTCTAAATGTGCCAATCGGTTTCTCCAGTCTTTAACCGTTTTAATACGATCAATGATCATCTGGTGATGCTTGTCTGGCACCATGTTGGTAAAGTTTTGGAAGATGATAGGGAATAGCTTATGCCAATCTATCAAATCGCCATTATTGTATTTCTTTGCTGATAATACATAGGTCCATTTTCCAAATTCGAGTTTTGATACGATGATTTGTGGCAGCAACTTTAGGTCTGTTTCTCCTTTATGGGTGATCTTTCTAAATGCTTTTCCTGTTTCGGTATAGATTGGTCTGCCTTTTCTATCCTGTTTAGGATCACCATTAGGGTCAACATCCACAAAGCTAAAATATTCATACCATCTGAAGTTGCTTTCAACTTTTTTCGGGAACTTTGCTGATACTTCTTCGCTTAATGCTACGTGTATCCTATTTCTTAGGCACACTTCAATCGTACTAAGCAGAATATACAGCTCTGATGATAAAGCTTGATTCCAGTGGTAGTAGTGAAGGCAGTCATCATCTGTGCCGCATTTAAATATCCTCCTGTATGAAGATAATCTATGGCTACTTATTGATTGAATAATGTAGGATTTTGGCATTTTATAAATTGTATTGATCGAATTTTTTTATTATAAATCAATTCACTAATCTTAGGGCGTGTCCTCATTTGGCTTTACACCAAATAAACATGCAAGCAATGTAAATCATAGACTGGTAATTTCGTGCAAGCTTATCAAATCGGGTTGCAATCGCTCGGAAATGCTTCAATCTCGCAAACACATTTTCAACTAAATGTCTTAATTTATATAGATATTTATCAAACTCCTTATTCGATCTTTTACTATTTGATCTCATTGGAATGATGGGAATCATATCCTTGTTCTGGGCATATATTCTAATGTGCTCAGCATCATACCCCTTATCAGCAATGAGATAAGTTGCCTCGCCTACAGTATCAATCAGTTGTTTTGCAACTTGACTGTCGTGGACGTCACCCCCAGTGATTTTAAAATCAATCGGTAATCCATTCGCGTCGGTTGCAAGATGTATTTTTGTTGTTCGTCCACCGCGTGATTGTCCAATTGCTCTTTCGAAACCATGCCGAGCTCCACTTGCATGTTGATGCACGCGTATGTAGCTTCCATCAATGAATACCCATTCCTGATCCAAGACGCCTCGTAATCTAAAAAAAATTTATCCCATAATCCCTTACTTGCCCAGCGATTAAAGCGATTGTAAGCAGTTTGCCAAGGGCAAAGTTCTTGAGGAATATCACGCCATGTCGCACCCGTACGCAGTTTCCATAAGATCGCTTCCATGATATTTCTACTATTTTTTGAACGGTAGCAACCATGTAATCGCATAGTATCTTGAATTTGCTGCCAGATATCATCGGTAAGAAGAGTACGTGCCATTGAAAATATAGAAATAAAAATAACTCAAAGGAGGATTTTAAGTATTTAAAACCAATTCTTCAAATGAGGACACGCCCTAGTGTACATCAAATAAATCAGGACAAATTAAGCTAAAGATTACTGTTATAATCTTTAGTTACTCTATTCTGATAATGCTCGAAAGAGAGAAATTACTTTTGACACCATTTCCGATGTTGTTAGGGAAGCATTAAAAAATCCCGTTGGCTGATTTCTTTAAGGACTTTCAAAGTTAAAAGTATTGGCCAGCTCAGGGTCTAGGCTTTGATCTACTCTAAGCTCGCTATCGCTCGGTTGAGACGTGATGTTGTTAGGTTTTGGAGATTTGACCGCCTCAAGGGTTGATTTCATACTTTCAAAGTTGTCTAAACAGGCCTTGTATGCGGATATTTCGTCCTTAAAACGTGAATTTTGTGGCTCTAAAACAACATCACATTTCAAATTTTTGAGCATCCTTTCGTCATTTTTTATGATTTTTTCTATTAGCTCATAGTCACTTTGGTTCAGCATATTTCTTGCCCGATTCATGTAATCGTTAAGTTTTTTTGACTTCCTGCTAATTATATGAATAACATCAAATTTTCTACCATGCTGATAGGCATAGTCTTGCTGCGCTGAAAACTCTTGATGTGCAAGCGCATAGTCAGGATAGTAGGCATCACCTCGTAGGTATTTAAATTCCTTGGCAGGTTTAGGTTTGGGACGTATTTTGCTGATTTCTGCTGTTAGTCGATCAATATCTCGACCAAGCTCATGACACTCTTTATCTGTGTCTGTAAGCCGCTTACCGTTGAGATCAATGCTTCTATTTCTTTGCTGTAATCCTGTGGTGCAGGCATCTGCGACACCTTCAAGAGTATGGTCTTGAGCTGTGTCTTTTCGTCTTTCAACTCCGTTTGCACTATATTTTTTAGCATATTCACTAAGTCCTGACCTTCTGAGACCTTCATCCATAACTTTTGATATTGAGAGGTGAAATTGGTTATTAATTTCTGTTGAAATTCTGCTGAAAAATTTCCGTGTTCTAGCTGTGAAATTTCCGATTTCATCTGCGAAATCAAATCCTTTTTTGTTTGGTTCTCTTTCTCTAAATCGCTGATTTTGTTGTTCAAGTCTTGTTCCAGCGTCTTGTAGGAATCCAAGATGGTTTTTAATGAACTGACTTGCTCCAGCAATAATTCGGTTTGTTGCGTCAGCAAGTAGTTTTGTTCTGCTAGGTACTGATCTATTTCTGTCTTCATTGTTTATCTCCGTAAAGTGTTCAGGTAATTGATTTGGCTTTGTATTGACTGCGAGTTTTGTTGGATCATTTCTTTTTGGGCGCTGATTGTTTTTAAGTTCGTACTGGACAGATAGGTTGTATATAAGCTCATTAAAAGCATCAGCACTCCAAATACTGTAACTCCCCATGTCGTGTGCTTGGCTGCTTGCGACTGCAATAGAGACTGGATTTCGGTCTGTGTGAACTCCGCTTGGTTCTCTATCGCTTGTTTTACTAGAGCTTGGACTTGCTTCTGATCTATTGAAATGCTGCTGATTGCTTGGTCGATTTTGGCCTGCAGCGCTTGGACTGAAACTGAAACTTCTTGGATTTTCGACAAATCTGTATTCGAGATTATCTTTTGAATCGCGTCTAATTGCGCTAGAAAGCTCGCTTTTTCTTCTTTCAGGTCTTGGGGATTCAAGTTCCCGATTTCGGTCAAAATCGAGCTTAGAGTCGACTCTATAGCTGTGGTCTTGGTTTCTACCTTGTTTAGAAGGGTGGTGCTTTGCATGATAGGCAGCTCGCTTTGCTCTACTAAGCTCAAGAAGCTCCTCAGCTTCTCCGATAGCTTCTGCAAGCTCGCTATCAGGTCGGTGGCCTGTTGCTGCCTGTCTAAGACGCTCTGCATAAGCTCCAAGTTCGAAGTTTTCACAATAAAGGTCTCCTCTAAGTCGGTGTGTGGTTTCTTTTTCGTTGTCTAGTGTGACTGATACAAATGCTTTCCCTGCCTTTACTGACTTCACTCCTTTAAAACATTGAATTTCCGCAACGATGTCAGCCTGATTTACAATCTCTCCAAGTTTCATCATTTCACGGATGTGAGCATCCACATATCTAACAAACTGCTTTCTTTTCATGGTTTCAAGATTTTGTTTTGGAATGATTTTTTCTGCACTCTTATTGATTTTGGCAACCCAGTTGGGTTCTTGTACTTCCCTGACCCACCGTATGTCATCTGGGCGTGACCATTGATACTTGGTGTTGAAGTAATCTCGCAGAGGGTCGAAGTGGTCTTGATGACCAGGTGGTGCAATGTTCATTGCTTTCCCACTTGCCAGGTCGATACGTGGAATCAAAACGTGGATATGCTTTGAGCCATTATCGTCAGTGTGCAGTACAGCAAACAGGTGGTACTGTGATGGATCTAACCCTGCAAACGAATGTTTCTCAAACTCTGTTAAAACTTCGTGGATTTGCTCTTGAGCCGGGGCATCATCAGGTGACCATGCAATCACGCCCGATGTGTACTTCCACAAGTGGGGGGTGGCATTGCAAATGGCGTTGAATGTGGTCGCATCGCCTCGTAAAACTTCGATTCCTGCTCGTACATGTCCTTTGTGATCCAAGTCATCCAGTAGATAAGCTGAAGCGTGTGCAGCCGATCCCTTACCGTGCTCTAAAAACTTAATATGCACTTTCATCGATCTCCATTGACTGAAGTGAGTCCAGTTTTTTTTCAATGCGTTCAGGTGGCTGTCGGTTGAGATTAGGTAAAGTGGGGGACAGATTTTCTAGTTCTGTCTGCATGGCTTTTAAAACTTGGAAGCAACCAAAAATATTCAACTTGCGTTGCTCTTGGGTGTCGGCATTTTTAATGATGTTCAATGCCCTGGCCATTTGATTCAAGTTGTTACCAATTTTGGAAAGCTCAAGCAGAAGTAGTGGGTCGGTATGCTGATACCGATTGATAACCTGTAAAACCGTTTTTGTTTTGATTCTTGGTGGTTCTTCTTGGTCGTGTAGTCGTTTAACCGTGATCACATCTTTCATTATCTCCTGCTGAATGAGTGAATGAATAAAGTCCGTAAAGGTCATGCTTTCTTTTTTTAGATAGGCTTCCAACTGCTCTAATTGCAGTTCGGTTAATCTGAAAATCTTATTTTTTGTTCGCATCCCATTCCCCTATGAAAGGCTTTTGCTTTTAGCTCAACGAAGTTGAGCTGCCCATCTGTGATGGGCTAAGGGTGGTCTTAGGAGGGGCTCCCTCCTAACAAGCCCTGTATATAAAATTTGAAGAATTTGTATATACAGGTAGGCTTGCTTTTTGCATTCCGATCCCCTTAATACCTTCAATAGTAAATCGGAAGATGGTCGAAATTTTTTTTAGTTCATGAAAATGGTTTATGTTTTATGTGTGTTTGTCTCAATAAATAATTTTTTATAAAGTGAATCTAAGACTTTCATTTTTCTGTTTTTTATGGTTTGAATTTTTCCTCTTTTGTAGCGGTTACTTTAATTTCAAATGCTACAAAAGAGGAAAGGGTAGTCATAAATTAATAGTCAAAGTTAAAGAAATTTTCTGGAAAACAAGACAGAAATGCTTTTTGAATATCGCTGTATTCACCTTCTGGATGTTCCTCTAAATACCGTCGAGTCCAAATTAGTGTTGCTTCATAATCGTTAAAGCACTGATCGAGTTGTAAAAAAATCCAAAGTTCATGTGCTTTTTGGATGAAAAAGTCATTAATGATCATAAGTGCAATTTTCTTTTCAGTATTTGCATTAGGGTATGAATACATAATGTTTTCTCCTATAGAGATGGTAAATAGATTAGTTGATAAGCTATTTATAACACACAAAAATATGTGCTTACCACATATTTTTGTGTGTTTTTATGTAAATGTAACCCTATGCTATAATCTCAAGACACCATTTCTATAAATTTAATCAAATGCCATATACTGAATTTCAACGTCTTATCGGTAAAGCAGGGCTTTCAATTAAAGAATTTGCTGAATTATTGGACATGAAACCTAATTCGATTACGAATTACAGTAAACAAGGTGTCGTGCCTACACATATAGCTGTAATTGTTGCGTTGATTTCTACGATGAAAGATGAGGGATTGGATTTCTATCCAATTTTTGAAAAAGTTAAATCGTATTCAAAAGATTAAAACTCTCGTTTTTTAATTGTTTTAAGCTGTGAGTGATGATGTAAAAAAGGCACTGTTGCAAATAGAGATTTGAGTCGATGATGTTCCCTTTAAAAAGTACTTAGAGACCGAAAACCCTGTTGATTAGACACACTTCACCCTGAGGCTGACCATAATAAAATGACGATGCTTGTCCTTTACGTAGTGCACGCATGACTTCAATACCTTTAATTGTGGCATAAGCCGTCTTCATAGATTTGAATCCTAATGTGGCCCTGATGATCCGCTTTAGCTTGCCATGATCACATTCAATCACGTTATTTTTATACTTAATCTGCTTGTGCTCAAGGTCTGGTGGACATTTACCTTCCGGTTTTAACCGTGATAAAGCACGTCCATATGTGGGTGCTTTATCCGTGTTGATCACTTGTGGAATTTGCCACTTCTTCACATTATTTAAAATTTTTCCAAGAAAACAATATGCTGATTTGGTATTACGTCTAGAAGAAAGATAAAAATCAATGGTATCGCCACGTTGATCGACTGCACGATACAGATAAGACCATCGTCCATTCACTTTTACATAGGTTTCATCAATATGCCACGAGCTCAGATCTGTAGGATTACGCCAATACCAGTGTAAACGTTTTTCTATTTCAGGAGCATAACGTTGAACCCAACGGTAAATAGTCGTGTGATCAACATTCACACCCCGTTCGGCCAGCATTTCCTGCAGTTCACGATAGCTAATGCCATATTTACAATACCAGCGCACAGCCCAAAGAATGATTTCGCCCTGAAAATGCCGACCATGGAAAGGATTCATATGCTGCACCTTTAGCTAAAACAGTCTTCAGCTTACCATTCGTGGTTATTTGCAACAGTGCCTTTGGTGGCACAATCGGAGGACGGCCACAACCATAACTTTTATGCTTTTTATATCCTCGAACAGCGGCAATGCCATTGTTCTTCATGATCTTCAGCACACGATTGGGGCCACAGCTTTCACCTAGCTCTTTAAGATCCAGCGTGATGCGACGATAACCATAGATGCCATAACTGGCATCATAAGAAGAGCGGATCAGTTGTAATAACCGTTTGTCTTCAATTGTTCTGCCTGATTCGGGTTCATGTAGCCAGGCGTAATAGCCAGCACGAGCAATCTTAAGAACCCGACACATCGTTTTAATCTTAAATTGATGGCTGTACTCAAGGATAAACTGATACTTTACTCGGGCAGGCTTGCAAAGTACCTTGCGGCCTTTTTTAAGATATCTCGCTCTTCTTCAGTTTGCTTAAGCTGACTTTTAAGACGAAGGATCTCTTTCTTTGCTTCGAGTAGTTCATGTTCATCAGGGTTGTTGCGTAAAGGCTGTACGGCCTTTAGCCATTTATAAATGCTGTGCTGTGATACACCTAAACGTTCAGCCACATCAGTGACAGAATATCCACGTTCGGTAATCAATTTAACAGCTTCATCTTTAAATTCTGGGGTGTATCGTTGTCCACTCATAATGTTCTCTCCTATGCAAAAAGAATAGACGAAATTTGTCTAGGAGAGTGGTGGCAGTCCATTTATAAGATTAAAATTACGGTGTTTACACAAAATTTAAGAAATTTTATCTTCAATTCAACTAATATTAAATCTGTATTTAATCAAAGGTATTTTTAAAATGTTCCTAGATTGGCCAGAACATACAGCACATGTCAAAAAATCATTTGGATCTTTAGGAAAAACTCATCCTAAAATGCTTCAAGCTTATTTAGCACTTAATGATGCTGCTGCTGCCGAGGCATTAGATATCAAAACACGTGAATTAATATCTATAGCAGTGGCAATCACTACGCGTTGTGAAAGCTGTATTTCAGTGCATGCAGAAGCAGCAATGAAAGCTGGCGCAACAGAAAGCGAAGTAGCTGGTGCTTTAGCTACAGCAATTCATTTGAATGCAGGAGCTGCATATACATTTGCTTTACGAGCTTTAGAGGCATGTGAAGCACAGAAATAATATCTTTATTAGGTATTGAAAAAGATAATTTGACTAGAAAAACTGCTACATAATTATTTGAAAAAATTTAATGTACAGTCTCAAAAATGGGAGTTCAACAAAACTCCCATTTTTTATTATTGAGTCAGTTCTTAGTCGATGTAATGAGAATTTAATATAATAGTAATTGCATTAAATTTCTTTAATTATCATAAAGATAATATCATTTTTAAAATTTCGTATAACCGCCATTATGTTAAATGGGTAATAATAAATTGGTGGGATAGTGCAGTTTTTTAAATTTCTGATAAGAGATTGTCTGTTGAATCTGTAACAAATAAGATGTCAACTAATATTCTGTTTCAAATAGGTTTGTTAATTAAAAATTATATTCTGAACCAATATTTTTTGGTGCGTTTGGCTTCCAGGATTTTCTGTAGTATCTAAGGTATTACCTTACACTTTAAAATTATTTAAATCTGAAAAATCAAAATTGTGGTCCTAAAATTGCTTAATAAAAATATGAAAAAAAGTAAAGTATATTAATTTTATGTTGCAAAACTCTAAGCGTATTGGTTTTCTATTGCTCGATAACTTTTCCATGATTGCCTTTTCAAACATGCTTGAAGTATTACGTATGGCTAACTATGTCACACAAGATAATTTATACCAATGGAACGTGACGGGTTTAGATGGTCATCACAGTTGCGCAAGCAATGGTCTGCAAATACAACATACCTGTGTTTTGCCACATTTACTGAATATGGATATCGTTTTTATTTGTGGTGGTTTTCAACTGTATAAGAATATGACCCCATACTTAAAGAATTTTTTATATCGGCTTGATCAACAAAAAATTGCTTTAGGTGGTTTATGTACAGGTGCTTATGTATTGGCAAAAGCAGATCTGCTAAATGGCTTTCGTGCTAGTCTTCATTGGGAAAATACCTTAGCTGCACAAGAAGAATTTCCATTAGTACAATTTACCCCGCATATTTTTACCATTGATAAGAATCGTTTTACCTGTTCTGGTGGGCTTGCAGCGATTGATTTAGGCTTGGAACTTGTTGAAATACATTATCCAAATATTGCTAAGAGAATCTGTGAGCAATTTATTGTTCATCAAGTACGTGAGAGCAATGAAATTCAACATCAACCCATTTCTGAACATAGGAAAAAACTTGATTTTCCAATTCAAGATGTATTGCGCTTAATGGAAAATAATATTAATGAGCCTTTAACCATTGCTGAAATTGCACAGCATGTAAAAATTCAACCGCGTACCTTAGAGCGCTTGTTTAAAATGAATCTGCAATTGGCTCCGAAAGAATATTATTTAAAACTAAGACTCACCTATGCACAGAATCTACTTAAACAGTCTACTTTAAGCATTTCAAATATTGCTTTGGCATGCGGTTTTTGTAACGGATCTAGTTTTACTAAAGCATATAAAGCTTTTTTTAACTATTCACCCAAATTTGAACGTAATGTTCTAGATTTTGCTAATTAGTATTTTTTAATCTTGTCGGTTTTTGAAAACTTTCTGACGTTTTTGGCAAAAATACCTACTCATATTCTGGATAAGCTTAGGTGATTGGTTACATCACATTGATCTAGGCACATATATGAATACTTTAGTAAATAATTTGGCTGTTTCAGAGCTACCATCATTATTAACCATTGAAAATGGTGAAAAAGTTTCTGCAACATTTTCATTATCTGAGTATCAAAATAGACAAAGCAAGCTACGCCAACTAATGGAAGAGCTAGAAATTGATCATGTTCTATTTAGTTCAATACATAACATTAACTATTATGCGGACTTTATTTATTGTTCATTTGGTCGCTTCTACGGTCTGGTGGTTAGCCCAGAAAAAGTGGTGACAATTTCAGCAAATATTGATGCTGGTCAACCTTGGCGTCGTACGGTTGGTGACTATAACGTTGTTTATACCGATTGGCAGCGTGATAACTATTTTAAAGCGGTTACACAAGAAATTCCGAATAAAGGTCGTGTAGGAATTGAGTTTGATCATTTGCCTTTAGAGCGTTTAAATAAGTTAAAAGCTGTTTTGCCAAATGTAGAGTTTATCGATATTAGTGCCCCATGTATGAAACTACGCATGATTAAATCTGCTGAAGAAATTGCACATATCACCCAAGGGGCTGCTGTGTGTGATATTGGTGGTTTCACAGTGACTGCAGCGATTCGTGAAGGGGTACCAGAGCATGAAGTGGCTTTAGCTTCTACCCAAGCGATGGTACGTGAAATTGCCAAACGTTTTCCAAACTCTGAATTAATGGATACATGGACTTGGTTCCAGTCAGGAATTAATACCGATGGCGCACATAATCCTGTCACAACACGCCAAGTGCAAAAAGGTGACATCTTAAGTTTAAATTGCTTCTCGATGATTGCAGGCTATTACACAGCTTTAGAACGGACACAATTTTTTGATCATTGCGATGATGCTTCACTACGTATTTGGGAAGCCAATGTTAAGGTGCATGAAGCAGGCTTAAAATTGATTCGTCCAGGTGCACGTTGCAGTGATATTGCGAAAGAATTAAATGAAATTTTCTATGAAGAAGGCTTATTACAATACCGTACCTTTGGTTATGGACACTCTTTTGGCGTGTTATCGCATTATTACGGTCGTGAAGCAGGCTTAGAATTACGTGAAGATATTGATACGGTGATTGAACCTGGCATGGTAATTTCCATGGAACCTATGGTCATGATTCCACAAGGTATGGCTGGTGCTGGTGGTTACCGTGAACATGACATCTTGGTGGTGACAGAATCAGGCAATGAAAATATTACTAAATTCCCATATGGTCCAGAACATAACATCATCAAATAATAAATTGCATAGACACTTCTTTTAGAAGTGCCTATTTGATTCGAGGGGAGAAAAATGAAAAAAGACAAGCAGGTAGAACAAAAAAACACCTTAAGACGTGTCGCAAGTGCAAGCTTTATTGGCAATTTTGTAGAATGGTTTGATTATGCAGCATATGGTTTTTTGGCAACAGTCATTGCAGTTGTTTTTTTCCCGCAAAGTGACCCTTTAACGGCATTAATGGCTGCCTATGCTATCTTTGCAATTTCATTTATTTTGCGTCCATTAGGCGGTATTTTTTGGGGGCATGTGGGCGATAAATTTGGTCGAAAAAATGCTTTATCGTGGTCGATTATCTTAATGACACTGGCTACGGTATGTATTGCACTGTTACCAAGTTATCAAAGTATCGGTATTTTTGCACCGATTATGCTATTAATATTTCGGATGATCCAGGGCTTCTCAGCTTCAGGTGAATATGCTGGAGCAGCAAACTTTCTCGCAGAATACGCCCCTAAGGAAAAAAGAGGACTTTATACCAGTTTAGTTCCTGCAAGTACTGCAACGGGTTTACTACTCGGCTCTTTAATGGCAGCAGCAATGTTCGCTTTTATGTCAGAGGCATTTTTACACGAATATGGCTGGAGAATTCCATTTTTATTGGCAGCACCATTAGGCTTAATTGGATACTACATTCGTGTCAAGTTAGAAGATACCCCAGAGTTTTTAGAACATCAAAAAAATGGCAAGAAAGAAAATTTTCCAATCAAAGCCTTATTTACCCAGTATCGACCAGCACTTTTTAAAGCATTTGCTGTTGCATCTTTAAATGCCACTGCGTTCTATCTTATTTTTAGTTACATGCCAAATTATTTAGCTACAGAGTTAGGTGTAAATAAAACGCAAGCCTTTATCTCGGGGTCAATTTCATTGCTATTTTATATTGCTGTGGTTTTTGCAATGGGCAAATATTCAGACCGAATTGGACGTAAGAAAATGTTGCTTTGGGCAAGTCTAAGCTTTATCGCACTGACTGTACCCTTGTTCTACTTACTTTCAACCGCCAGTTTTGTTGAAATGGTGATAATCCAGCTCGTGTTCTGCACATTGTTAGCAATGAACGATGGTAGTTTACCTGCATATTTAACAGAACAATTCCCTATACAAGTGCGCTATACCGGTTTTGCCTTTAGTTTTAATACTGCTAATGCATTGTTAGGTGGAACAGTTCCTTTTGTTGCAACCTGGTTAATTCAACAAACAGGTAATACCTTAGCACCTAGTGTCTTATTAATTGTAGTTGCAATTTTTGCAAGTATGGCTTTATTACAAAGGAAATCACATCGTTTAATCAATGCTAAAGCTTAAAAGGAATTGGTTATGCTTTTAAACGCTTTACCTGCACTCAATAGAAATATATCGACTTTAATTGGTCTTACAGCTGTCATATTTTGGAGTACAAATGTAGGCTTAATTCGTAGTGTCAGTGAGAGTTTTGGAGCTGTAGCCGGTGCTGCTCTAATTTACAGTGTCGCATCCGTGATTTTACTTTTCACGATTGGCATGCCTAAGTTTTCTACAATCCCAAAATCCTATTTATGTTGGGGAAGCCTTTTATTTGTTGCTTATGAATTATGTTTTGCTCTTTCTATTGGCTATGCACAAAACAGTAGACAAGCAATCGAAGTTGGCATGATTAATTATCTATGGCCAACATTTACTCTACTATTTGCAATTATTTTTAACAACATTAAGGCCAATATTTTAATTATTCCCGGTTGCATATTAGCCTTGGTTGGAATTTGTTGGGTGCTAGGGGGAGATACTGGATTTGATCTCTTCCAGATATGGACCAATTTGAAGGCTAATCCTCTTAGTTATGGTTTAGCTTTTGCTGCTGCTATTTTATGGGCTACATATTGTTCTGTGACAGTAAAAACGTCTCAGGGTAAAAATCTAGTCACTATATTTTTTGCCCTAGTTGCAGCTGTACTATGGATAAAATACCTTCTCATGAGTGGGTCAGCTCTTAATTTTACTTATGACAATACAGTCACTCTGATTATGGCGGCTGGTGCTTTAGGTTTGGGATATGGTGCTTGGAATATTGGAATTATTTCAGGGAACATGACATTAATGGCTGGCGCTTCTTACTTTACTCCCGTGTTATCTGCTTTGTTTGCTGCATTACTTCTAAGCACTTCCTTATCTTTCATCTTTTGGCAAGGTGTTGCAATGGTGACAACAGGAGCAGTCTTGTGTTGGTTAGCGACTCGAAAGCAATAAATTATTTAGAGGCTTTAAAATTAACATAATGCACGTTATGCGAAATTAGAAAAATGAGTTTATTGCACTGATATTTATCTGTTTTTTAAATTTTAGACCTGGGTTGGTGCCCAGGTTTTTTTATTGCGTATAACCGCCATTATGTTAAATAGTGGGATCATTAGTCCGTTATTGGGTTTAAAGCTCGATTCATTTGTACTATATCTTGATGAGTTGGATTAGGACCTAAAACTGAGAAGAGTTCTGGTAATCGATCACGTTTTTGTTGAGCTTCTCCTTTTCGGAGCCTGTAAATTATTTCATAGCTTTGGACTTTATCCATTTTGAGATTGCTGTTTTAGCTATGCCTAACATTAATTCCTACTTAGGGCTAACAGATGAATGTCGTATATGAGTTTTTATGTAAACTTGGAGTGTACCCTAAAGTTACAATCTGAAAGTTCATGAAATTATGTATCATTTAAATGATTTTTAATCATAAGTAACATGTAACTTTGATATTAAAGATTTATAATTTACAAAATTGTTCATTTTTATCCAATTGGGGCGAGAAAGAGTGAAAGGCCAAAAAGTAGGTTATGTGCGAGTGAGTTCGGTCGAGCAAAATACTGGGCGTCAACTTGAGGGGATTGAAGTCGACCGGATTTTTGTTGACCGTGCTTCAGGTAAAAATACTGACCGACCTAAATTTCAGGAAATGTTGAACTATGTCCGGGAAGGGGACAGGGTGATTGTACATTCCATGGATCGTTTTGCGCGAAGCCTGAAAGATTTGGTCACTGAAGTAGATAAACTGGTCAAACGAGGGATTGCCATCCAGTTTGTAAAAGAAAATATTACTTTTACGGCCGAATCCACCCCGATGGATAATTTGATGCTGCAATTGATGGGTGCTTTTGCACAGTTCGAACGTGAGATCATTTTAGAGCGGCAAAAGGAAGGAATAAAACTCGCCTCTGCTCAGGGGAAGTACAAAGGTCGGGTGCATAAACTAAAGCCTGACCAAGCTGAAGCTTTACGACAAGCATGGAGGGAAGGGAAGTATCCATCAAAAATGGCATTAGGAAAAGCTTTTGGGATTAGTCGTCAGGCGGTATACCGATATTTACAAGTTAGTGAATAGTGAACCGTACCGGGTTTGTCGGAGACTTTTTTATTTAAGTTAGGCCACCTGACCTAACGGGTTAATCTTATCATAGTATATTGCTTCAAACTCAAAAGGCGATACATAACCCAGTGCACTGTGTACACGCTTTTTATTGAACCAATCTACCCAGTTTAGTGTCGCAAGTTGTACATCTGCTAAACCTTGCCAATCTGCTTTTAGATATTCAATCACCTCTGTTTTGTATAAGCCATTCACCGTTTCAGCCAAAGCATTATCGTATGAATCACCAGTCGTACCGACTGATGCTCGTAAATTTGCTGCTTCTAAACGATGGGTATAACGAATGGAAAGATATTGCACACCTCTGTCGGAATGATGAATCACATTCTTTGGCATGCCTCGATCATGCAATGCTTGCTCCAATGCATCGAGCACCATATCTGTATTCATTCGTGTAGATACTTTCCAGCCAACAATTGCTCGTGAGAACACATCAATAATAAAGGCGGTATAGAC
>NZ_JVOR01000139.1:0-3724 GCF_001054715.1 Acinetobacter sp. 243_ASPC
ATTGCTTCAAACTCAAAAGGCGATACATAACCCAGTGCACTGTGTACACGCTTTTTATTGAACCAATCTACCCAGTTTAGTGTCGCAAGTTGTACATCTGCTAAACCTTGCCAATCTGCTTTTAGATATTCAATCACCTCTGTTTTGTATAAGCCATTCACCGTTTCAGCCAAAGCATTATCGTATGAATCACCAGTCGTACCGACTGATGCTCGTAAATTTGCTGCTTCTAAACGATGGGTATAACGAATGGAAAGATATTGCACACCTCTGTCGGAATGATGAATCACATTCTTTGGCATGCCTCGATCATGCAATGCTTGCTCCAATGCATCGAGCACCATATCTGTATTCATTCGTGTAGATACTTTCCAGCCAACAATTGCTCGTGAGAACACATCAATAATAAAGGCGGTATAGACTCAGCCTGAATTTGTTTGAATATACGTAAAGTCACTCACCCACAGTTGGTCAGGATGATCAGCAGTAAAATTACGTTTCACTAAATCATCTGCTCGTTTTTGGTCATCTCGGCTACGGGTGGTTTGTTTGTTCTTACCTCACCAAACACCTTGTATACCTAGCTTTTTCATTAATCGAGCAACAGTACAGCGTGCGATAACATAACCTTCACGTTTCAGTTTTTGCCAGACTTTACGTACACCATACCGACCTGAACTTTCCTTCCAAATTCGTTTAATTTGTTCAGCATGATGCAAGTCATGTAAATCTCGCTTTGCTCGATGTTCTGGATTTTCGCAGAGATCTAGAGTGCGGTAATAGGTTGAAGGTGCGATTGGTAAAATTCTACAAATCGCCTCGACTCCGTACAGCTCTTTATTATTATGGATAAAATCCACCATTATTTGTGTGGGCAGTCGAGCTCCGCCTGGGCGAAAAAAGCGGCTGCTTTACGTAGAATCTCATTGGCGCGTTGCAGTTCTTTATTTTCGCGTTCGAGTTGTTTGATACGTTCTTGGTCTGAAAGCTGCTGTACTTTAACTGGATTTTGCTGATCTAAATGCTTTTGATGCCAGGCACGTAGTGTTTCAGGAGTACAACCCTTGCGCAGTATACTGCTCAGGGAGCAATAGCGGTGATCGCAGCCCAATTCGATGGATAATCTTTTTCAGATTCAATCAATAATTGAACCGCTCTTTCTCTAATTTCAGGGGTATATTTTAATTTTGTCATCGGGATAGTCTCTCAGAATATTAACTCTCCGACAAACCCGGTACGGTTCAGTCTAGGATCAATTTAAAAAATGGGTGGTGTTTCAAAAAGTATGCTGAAAAAAAGCAGGTTGGATTTTGATAAAATAGAGAAATGCGAATAACTCTAGAAATCAAGTGTCCAGCCTGCCTAAGTGACAGTATAAAGAAAAATGGCACAAAAGTAGATGGTAAGCAAAATTACCAATGTAAAATATGCAGACGTCAATTTATTGGTGATCATGCTCTCAGTTATCAAGGCTGTCACTCAGGTATCAAAACCAAAATATTACACCTCATGGTGCGAGGCAGTGGTGTCAGGGATATAGCAGAAATTGAAAGAGTAAGT
Source organism: Acinetobacter sp. 243_ASPC (assembly GCF_001054715.1). Taxonomy (NCBI): domain Bacteria; kingdom Pseudomonadati; phylum Pseudomonadota; class Gammaproteobacteria; order Moraxellales; family Moraxellaceae; genus Acinetobacter; species Acinetobacter sp. 243_ASPC. Next base: position 1,561 of record NZ_JVOR01000139.1, read on the forward strand.
ATCGGTAAAGTTCTACGGACACTTAGCCAATCAAAATATCAACTTCGAGCACAGCAAAGTCATTATGAAACCCTTGAAGTAGATGAGTTTTGGACTTTTGTTGGTCATAAGCAAAATAAACAATGGCTAATTTATGCCTATCATCGAGAAACAGGTGAAATTGTTGCTTATGTATGGGGTAACCGAGATTTAGCCACTGCAAAACGACTTAAATTAAAATTGAAGCAGTTAGGTGTAAGCTATACATGTATATCAAGTGACCATTGGGATAGCTTTGTTACGACCTTTAAAGAATGCAAACAGTTGATTGGTAAATTTTTCACTGTGGGTATAGAAGGCAATAATTGTCGATTACGGCATCGAATCAGGCGAGGCTTTAGGAGAAGCTGCAACTTCTCCAAAAAGCTTGAAAATCATTTCAAAGCCTTTGATTTAGTGTTCTTTTATATCAATAATGGATTCGTTTAATGCCAGCATACTTTTTGAAACACTACCCATTTTTCACCTATTAACCAATTAGAATTAAGTTTTAAGCAGCTAAGTAATTTTACAAATACTATATCCTCATTCTTTAAAGATCAAAAAAATTGCTTTTTTATCTAACTAAAAGGTGTCTACAAAATTGGTGGCTATTCACTATAAGTTATAGAAATTACTAGATGTTTCTTTAATTCTGTTCTTTTCTATTCATTCGACACATAAGCTCACGAATTACGTAAACCCTATATAAGTTTATTTTTTAAACACTCGGATGTCTTATTTCATACATTAATTTACAGCGATTTCTTGGCGCATAGGCTCTAATAAAAGTGTTTTTTATTTTTGGCAGCCTTGATACGAGTCTGTTTAATGTTGAACTAGAGAGAGGAAATCCGCATGCGTGCTCTTACCTATCATGGTGCTCGGGATGTACGAGTTGAATCCGTTCCAGATCCAGTGATTCAGGAACCAGATGACGTCATTTTAAGGGTGACAGCGACTGCCATCTGTGGCTCAGATCTGCACCTATACCGGGGTAAAATTCCGGCCACTGAAGATGGCGATATTTTCGGCCATGAATTTATGGGAATTGTAGAAGAAGTCGGCCCTGAAGTCACCGAAGTCAAAAAAGGCGACCGGGTCATTATTCCTTTCGTGATTGCATGTGGTCACTGTTTTTTCTGTGAACATGAACTCATGGCTTCCTGTGAAAATACCAATACCGGCCGTGGTGCAATTCTCAATAAAAAACAGATTCCACCAGGGGCAGCTTTATTTGGCTTTAGCCATCTATATGGTGGTATACCGGGTGGTCAAGCTGAATATGTGCGGATCCCCAAGGGCAATGTCGGACCATTTAAAGTGCCAGGCTCCCTGCCTGATGAAAAAGTATTATTCCTGACCGATATTCTACCAACCGCCTGGCAAGCAGTGAACAATGCCCAAGTTGGTCGAGGTTCCAGTGTGGCGATTTATGGTGCTGGCCCAGTTGGTCTGCTGGCTGCTGCCTGTGCGCGGATGCTCGGTGCCGAGCAGATTTTTATGGTCGATCACCATCCTTATCGTCTGAGTTTCGCACATCAAACCTATGGGGTGATTCCGGTCAATTTTGATGAAGTCGATGCCGCTGAATTTATCATTCAAAATACCACGGGTTATCGTGGAGTCGATGCCGTCATTGATGCGGTCGGTTTTGAAGCCAAAGGCAGCATGCTGGAAACCGTAATGACTAACCTGAAATTAGAAGGTTCGAGTGGTTCAGCGTTAAGACAATGTATTGCAGCGGTCCGCCGCGGCGGTGTGGTGAGTGTACCTGGAATTTATGCCGGTCCAATTCACGGCTTCCTGTTTGGTGATGCCTTTGACAAAGGTTTAACCTTTAAAATGGGACAAACTCATGTGCATAATTACTTGCCGCAGTTGCTAGAACATATTGAAAATGGAGATCTGTCTCCAGATCTGATTATTACCCATCGCATGAAACTGGAAGATGCTGCGGAAGGTTACCGTATTTTTGATAAAAAAGAAGAAGACTGTCGTAAAGTGATTCTGACGCCATAAATATGATTAAAGGAAAGCGCCATCAGGCGCTTTTTTATTTTTTATCATCATTTTATCAATCCTCTTTTTCTTGTTTTTAAGGGCTTTGTTGCACAAAGATTTGAAATGCAAAGCGCCCCTAATT
>NZ_JVOR01000140.1:0-818 GCF_001054715.1 Acinetobacter sp. 243_ASPC
AAATAAAATCATTTCTTCTGGATCTAAACGCTTTAGCCGAAGTTGGTCTGCAACCACTGTCTTGTCCTGTGCTTTATCCATTTTTCCCCCAGTGTCTTCTTTTCACACTGTCCTTTAGAATTTTTACCTTACATAAATCCCTATCGACAGCAAGCAATAACTTACGATATATCGCGAGCAGTAGTAATGCTTGATTTTTAATTTTTTCTGAAAACTCACTGCTTATTTCCCCATTGAGTAACATCATTTTCAAAACTAAAGCTGGGCATGGTTTTTCAAACCTACCTTCAGATATTGTTAATGCATCAATGAGCAATGGTGTCATCATTTTTTTCTGCACAGGTAAATTATTTTTAGCGTTAAAATCATAGAATAACACAGTCCCAAAATTAACATAATAAAATCAAATACATTTTATATTTACTAAAAAAGTATCTGAGTTATATGATTTATTTACTAACCTTATTTTTATACTAAAGCATACAGTGCTAAATTTAAACAGCAGATCGTTCAGGCTTGTAAAGCACCGGACGTTTCAATTGCTTCGGTTGCTTTGCAACATGGATTGAATACACATCTTGTATCCAAATGGATTCGCTTAATTGATGGTAAGCCAGGGAGTGATCGCTCACCACTACCGAATAAACCTGCATTTATTGGCTTATCTTGCTCTGCACCATTAGATCCTAATCTTACTGACATGTTAACGGTTCAAATTACCTTACCCCACTCAAAAGCAGAAATTGGCTTGAAATGGCAAGTATCAGAAATATCTGCTTTAGCAGAATTACTCAAGGCACTTGCCACATGATCCGCAT
>NZ_JVOR01000141.1:0-11229 GCF_001054715.1 Acinetobacter sp. 243_ASPC
TATTTGATTTTATTATGTTAATTTTGGGACTGTGTTATTCTATGATTTTAACGCTAAAAATAATTTACCTGTGCAGAAAAAAATGATGACACCATTGCTCATTGATGCATTAACAATATCTGAAGGTAGGTTTGAAAAACCATGCCCAGCTTTAGTTTTGAAAATGATGTTACTCAATGGGGAAATAAGCAGTGAGTTTTCAGAAAAAATTAAAAATCAAGCATTACTACTGCTCGCGATATATCGTAAGTTATTGCTTGCTGTCGATAGGGATTTATGTAAGGTAAAAATTCTAAAGGACAGTGTGAAAAGAAGACACTGGGGGAAAAATGGATAAAGCACAGGACAAGACAGTGGTTGCAGACCAACTTCGGCTAAAGCGTTTAGATCCAGAAGAAATGATTTTATTTGGCGGATTCAAGCGGCAAGTGCAACAGTATAAAAACCAGCCATAACTTCACTCGGTGTATACCAACCTAGGGTTTTTCTAGGATGATGGTTGAGTGCAAATTCTATCTGCTCTATTTGTTCGTTTGACACGTCATTAAACGATGATGATTTTGGCAGATATTGACGGATTAAATCATTCGTATTTTCATTTCTAGCTCGCTGAATAGACTTGTAAGGATCAGCAAAATACGTCTCCATGCCAACATCAGTAATTCTTTTGTGTTCGGAAAATTCTTTGCCATTGTCAAATGTCACACTATAAGCATAGCTCATTTGTAAACGATCTAATGCACAAGTAATCGTTTGAGAGGATGCTCTCGTTGGCCCTAAATGAACAATATGTACATACAGGCTCTTTCGATCAACGAGAGTCAATAAAGCACCTTTATGATGTTTACCAATCACCGTGTCACCTTCGAAATCTCCTAAACGTTGTCGTTGATCAATGACCTGGTCTCGGCAGTGAATACTTGTTTTATCAATGGCTTGACCCCTACGATCCGTGTTTTTGTAACCGCGTCTTCGATATTTCTTCTGATGCCTTAAGTGTAGATGAAGTTTAGCACCTTTTGATTTATCTTGATAAAGGTACTGGTAAATCCACTCATGTGAAGGTACATCCAGCCAACCACGTTGTGTTAAAGCACCTGAAATTTGTTCAGGTGACCAGTCCAAACCAATCAAATAATCAATATAAGCGAAGGAAAATGCTGTCATTGATGATGAAGGACGGTACCGTCTTTGACTTGCAAATTTAGCTGCCTGTTGAGCTCTATATCCACGTTGCCCAGTTTTTCTTTTTAATTCACGGTAGATGGTTGATCGTGAACGTCCTAACTCCCGAGGAAGGGTAGCGACTGAACTTTTACTTTTCAAATTTGTCAAGGACAAAATTCTTGAGGAATATCACGCCATGTGGCGCATGTACGTAGTTTCCATAAGATCGCTACCATAATATTTCTACTATTCTTTGAACGGTAGCAATCATGTAATCGCATAGTATCTTGAATTTGCTGCCAGATATCATCGTAAGAAAAGTACGTGCCATTGAAAATATAGAAATAAAAATAAGTCAAAGGAAGATTCTAAGTATTTAAAACCAATTCTTCAAATGAGGACACGCCCTAATAATATTTATTAAGTCGATAATCGAGCTTTGCTCGACTAATACCCAACAAACGGGCCGCTTCAGACACATTGTGTTTGGCTTTTTGCATCGCGGTGATAATCAGTTGTTGTTCATGTTGTTCTAAATCAAAACCTTCAGTCAACAGCTTGTCTAAATCTACGTTGGTTTGTTCATCTACGGTATGCTCGCTGTGCATTTGTGGAAATAAGGCTTTCAGTTTAATCAGTTGTTGATCTTCCGTTAGCAGTACCGCACGTTCGAGCAGGTTTTCCAGTTCACGAATATTGCCAGGCCAAGCATAGCTTTGCATAAAATCAGTGGCTTTTTCACTGACGCCCTGAATTTGTTTGCCATACATTTTTTCAAAGCGATTTAAAAAGTGTTCGACTAACAGCGGTAAATCTTCACGGCGTTCACGCAGAGGTGGAATTTGGACAGGAAAAATATTTAAACGGTAATATAAATCGGAACGGAAACGCCCAGCTTTAACCGCTTGTTCTAAATCTTCATTGGTTGCAGCAATCACGCGAACATCAATATGACGGGTTTGTGAATCTCCGACACGTTCCACTTCACCTTCTTGTAGCACACGTAGCAAAGCCGCTTGAGCACGTGGTGAAAGTTCGATCACTTCATCTAAAAAAATAGTACCGCCATGGGCGCGTTCAAATTTACCTACACGTGATTGATGTGCACCTGTAAATGCACCTTTTTCAACACCAAACAGTTCAGATTCAACCAGTTCAGGCGGAATTGCCGCACAGTTGACTGCGACAAAAGCATATTCTTTACGTTGACTCAGTTCATGTACACCACGGGCAAAGGCCTCTTTCCCGACACCTGTTTCACCTTGCAACAAAATGGAAACTTTGGCACCTGCGGCTTTTTTGAGTAAGTCACAAACCCGTTGATAGGCTGCCGATTGGCCGACTGAGCTGAACATACTGTAGTCATTTTTACTGGTGGTATAAATCGATTTTTTAAGTTCATACAATTCGGCTTGTAGTGCAATGAGTTCCTGTTCCATCGGTTCGGGTGACATGAACTGAATCAGTTCATCGGCATTTTCCCATTCACCGAGTGGTTTACCAATAATGCGACAGTTAGCATATCCGCAGGTTTTACATTCCATTTCCTGATAAATAATGGTCATGCCTGTGGCATAACTGCTGTACCCGCAAGCATAGCCTAGCAGCATCCAGCAAGAAGGTTCATTGCTCGGTCCAAACTGTTCAAGATGTACATCGGCTTCAAAGGAGTTATGCCAGTTTAGGTCTGCATAAAACTGTTTTTTCTTTTTATTTATAATCAGTTGATTGGCAGAAACTTGTACCATGCCACGAATACCGTGCATTTGTGGCCCTGCCATAAAAGCCTGCTCATCATTTAAGCCTGGGCGCATTTTCGTAGTGACTTCTGCATCTTTTAGACCTGCCTGATAGCCTAAACGAATAAAAAAGCGTTTGGTGCGTTGTATTCCAATCATATTGACAAGGTCTTTACGCAAATAGCCGATGACGCTGGTATGCATAAGCAACATGCGATATTCGTCAAACCAGATTTGTCCATGCTCAGTGTCAAAATGTAGCTTGGAAAGCAGGTCGTGAATTTCCTGAGGATAGCCTGTATTTTTGCTGCTACTGACGTATTTTACTAGTGCCATGCGCCGTGTTTAATCCATTAAATTCGTGGCTGGTTAGCTATCTTATGCAAATTCGTGAAAATTTAACAATACACAAATAGTATCATGCCAAACCTTAAAGGTATTGAGTTGTATCTCTATGTTTTTGTAGTTTTTATTTCATCTTTATCATAAGCGAATTCTATAAAGCCCAAGGGTAAATTTTTGTATCTGCGCGAGCTGTATTTCATCAAATCATGAAATCTTAAATTTTTTAAACATCAAAATTCATCAAATCATGAAGTCCAAATTCTTATAAAAATACTCAGATTTTTTAAGCTGCTGTTTTTCAAGGTTTTTATAAAGTTGGCACGCTTGTTGTACTAGTAAAGGTAAGCAACAGATGCATGAAGCAACTGAAGCAAGCTCTGAATGAATCAGATCTTGTAGGAGAACAATATGAAGGATGCAACAGGCGCATTGCCCTTAACCAAATATATTCGGGTGACGGGCGATATTGATGCCGCATTTGTCGAGTTCGACTTTGCCATTCACGATCCCACTTTATATGTGGAGTTGGTGTTACCGCAGCAAGCATTCCGTGAGTTCTGCGCAACCAATCAAGTGGTGGAAATGAGCGAACAACAGCAAGCCGTGAATGATGCTGAAGAAGACAAATGGCGTTACGGCATTGAACACGTCACTTTAGTCGGTGCACAGCGATACAACATTGATCATGAAGATCAACACTGAATGCGTAAGGAGATAAGCGATGACTTTAGAAATTAAAACAGCGGGTATTGAACCAATTCGTCAAAACTATGCCTATATTGAGCGCCGTTTTGGCAACAAGCCAGCCACCCGTTATCAGGAAGTCAGTTTTGATATTCAGGCGGAAACCAACTTTCACTATCGTCCGCTGTGGAAACCTGAAAAAACCTTAAATGATAAAACCCATACTGCAATTGAAATGCAAGATTGGTACGTATTTAAAGACCCGCGTCAATTTTATTACGGAACTTATGTGCAGCATCGTGCGCGTTTGCAGGACATCGCAGAAAGTAACTTTGGCTTTTTTGAAAAGCGTCAGTTGGCAGAGCATATTTCTGAAGATGTTAAAGCCAAAGTGATTGCCTTGTTTTTACCGTTTCGTCATATCGAGCAAACTGCCAATTTACACATGATGTCGGGCAGTGCTTATGGTTACGGCACAGTGCTGACCCAAGCCTGTATTTATGCTGCGATGGATCGCTTAGGGATGGCGCAGTACATCTCACGAGTCGGTTTGGCACTCGATGGCAACACGGGCGAATCTTTAATTCCTGCCAAACAAGCATGGATGCAAGATAAGGCATGGCAAGGACTGCGCAAGCTGTGTGAAACCAGTTTGACTGAGCAAGACTATTTCAAACTGTTTTTATTACAAAACTTGGTGATTGACAGTTTTATGAGCGAGTTGGTCTATACCCAATTTGATCAATGGTTGGCACAGCATCAAGCACGTGACTTGGCGATGCTGATGGAGTTTATGCAGGAAGCCATGGCAGATTTACGCAAATGGTCAGACAGCGTATTTAAAACCGCAGCTGCAGAATCTGCACATAACAAACAATTGTTGAGCCAGTGGTTAGCCGAATATTTACCTGAAGTGAAAGCGGCATTTGCAGCGTGGGCAGCAGGGGCGTTGTCTGCAGATGCAGTCGACATTGCAGAACAAAAACTACTAGAACGCAGTAAAAAAATTGGCATCGAACTTGAACAAATTTTGCAGCCTTAAGGAGAAGCAGCATGTCTAAGGTTTATCTCGCATTACAGGACAACGACACGTCGCGCTATATCATTGAAGCGATTGAAGAAGACAACCCAGATGCCACGATTCAATATCTGCCAGCCATGATTCGGGTAGAAAGCGAAACAGGTTTAATTGTCAAAGCAGAAACGGTATCTGAAAAACTTGGACAAGATTGGGATATTCAGTCTTTACAACTCAACATGATTACGTTGGGCGGCAACGTCGAAGAAGATGACGACAGTTTCCGTTTGCACTGGAACTAGGAATAAGGATGTGCACTGAGCCAATTTAAGTACAGTGCCGCCAGAACATATTGCTGCATAGATTGCCGCTAAAAAATTTAAGGATGATGAGCATGAATTCACAAGTTAAAACCCCAGCAAAAAAACTGAATGCCAAAGACCGTTATCGCGCACTCACTCGTGACTTGGATTGGGACTTTTCTTATGCAGACCGCAAAGAAGCCTTTCCATACGAAGAGTTCGAAGGTATTAAAATTACAGACTGGTCTAAATGGGAAGATCCATTCCGTTTAACCATGGATGCTTACTGGAAATATCAGGCAGAAAAAGAGAAAAAACTCTACGCTATTTTTGATGCTTTTGCACAAAACAACGGTCAAATGAACGTGACCAATGAGCGTTATTTGAATGCCATTAAACTGTTTTTAACTGCGGTGACTCCGCTTGAATATCAGGCGTTCCAAGGTTATGCGCATGTGGGGCGTCAGTTCAGTGGTGTGGGCGCACGTATTGCATCACAAATGCAGTCGATTGATGAATTACGTCACGTGCAGACGCAAATTCATGCCATGAGTCATTACAACAAATTCTTTGATGGTTTTCAGGATTGGTCACATATGCATGACCGCGTTTGGTACTTGTCTGTACCAAAATCTTTCTTTGAAGATGCGCGTTCTGCAGGGCCGTTTGAGTTCTTATTGGCGATCAGTTTTGCCTTTGAATATGTGTTGACCAACTTGTTGTTCGTACCATTCATGTCAGGTGCAGCACACAATGGCGATATGGCAACGGTCACTTTTGGTTTTAGTGCACAGTCTGATGAAGCACGTCACATGACTTTAGGTCTGGAAATCGTGAAATTCTTGTTAGAACAACACGAAGACAACGTGCCAATCGTACAGGAATGGATTGATAAGTGGTTCTGGCGTGGGACACGTTTGTTATCGATTGTTGGCATGATGATGGACTACATGCTGCCAAACAAAGTGATGTCGTGGAAGGAGGCGTGGGAAACTTACTTTGAAGAAGCGGGCGGTGCGTTATTTAAGGACTTGAGCCGTTATGGTATTCGTATGCCGAAATATTCAGAAGTGATTACCAAAGAAAAAGAACACGTGTCGCATCAGGCATGGTGGATTTTCTATAACTTCGGTCATGCAGCAGGTTTCCATACATGGATTCCAACCGATCAGGAAATGGATTGGTTATCTGAAAAATATCCAGATACCTTTGACAAATACTACCGTCCAAAGTGGGAAATCGCACGCAAGATGGAAGCAGAAGGTAAGCGTTTCTACAGCGCAGGCTTACCGCAATTGTGCCAGATTTGCCAAGTGCCAATGACATTCACCGAAATGGATGGCGATCCGACCATGTTTGCTTATCGTGAGTCTGTTTATAAAGGCGATCGTTACCACACTTGTTCAGATGGTTGTCACGATATTTTTGAACGTGAACCTGAAAAATATGTGCAAGCATGGTTGCCAGTTAACCAAATTCTACAAGGCAACTGTGGTGGCTTAGATTTGGAAAACATGCTGCGCGAATATTATCGATTTAATGTCGGTGCAGATAACTTGGATATTGAAGGTTCGCCAGACCAGCAACGTTGGAGAAAATGGAAAGGTGATGCGGCTTAACACGCATTCAATATCTAAGGTAAATATATAAAGTTTAAGTTATTTCAAGCTTTAAAATTAAAAGGATTTTGGTTTGAGCCATTTTCGGCTTAAACCACCTCAATACGGAGAATGACCATGTCAGTACGCGCTATTCGCCCAGATTACGACTTTGAACCACGCGATCTACAAAAACACTATAGCGGCAATATTTTGATTTTTGTGGGTTGGGATCATCACACTTTATATTGTTCTGCACACGCCATGTTGGTTTCGCCGCAGCAAACTTTTCAGGAGTTTTTGGATCAGCAAATGCAAGCGGGTTTTCTTCAACATCCTGACTTTGAAAAAATTAAATGGGATAAAGTGCAATTTACCCTGAACAAACAGGCGATTCAGCCACGCCCTGAACAGACCTTGGCAGAAATTGGCTTCGATCATAAATCACTACTGCGCTTTGTAACTCCAGGGCTGAATGGGTACAAGGGCGCACACGTTTAAAACAGCAAGATCACAACTAGATAAAGACAGCAAAGCACAGACAGTAAGTGCAAGACAGGAGGTCGCAGATGAGCTATCAAGTCACAATTGAGCCAATTGGTACAACCATTGAGGTTGAAGAAAATCAAACCATTTTAGATGCCGCGTTACGTCAGGGCGTGTGGTTGCCATTTGCTTGTGGGCATGGCACTTGCGGCACTTGTAAAGTCCAAGTCACCGATGGTTATTATGATGTGGGCGAAGCGTCACCTTTCGCACTGATGGATTTAGAGCGTGAAGAACACAAAGTGTTGGCGTGCTGCTGTAAGCCAGAATCAGACATGACCATTGAAGCCGATGTCGATGAAGACCCTGATTTTCTGGGTTATCTAGTACAAGATTATCAGGCCAAAGTCATTGAAGTGCGCGACTTATCTCCAACCATTAAAGGTGTGCGTTTGCAGTTAGACCGCGCAATGGATTTTCAGGCAGGGCAGTACATTAACGTGCAATTCCCGGGCATTGAAGGCACGCGTGCGTTTTCTATTGCCAATGCGCCAAGCGAGCTCGGTATTATTGAATTGCATATCCGTCATGTGGTGGGCGGTAGTGCAACGACTTATGTGCATGAGCAGCTAGCAGCAGGCGATGAACTGGAATTTTCAGGGCCTTACGGACAATTCTTTGTACGTAAATCGGATGAACAGGATGTGATCTTTATTGCTGGTGGCTCAGGTTTATCTAGCCCGCAATCTATGATTTTAGACCTGCTTGAATCGGGTGATACCCGCACCATCTACCTGTTCCAAGGTGCGCGAGATGTTGCGGAATTATATAACCGAGAACTGTTTGAGAAATTGGTCAAAGACTATCCAAGCTTCCGCTATATTCCTGCTTTAAATGCGCCTAAAGAAGAAGATGGCTGGACAGGTTTTACAGGTTATGTGCATGAAGCAGTTGCTGACTATTTTGAACAGCGCTGTGGTGGTCATAAGGCCTATTTATGTGGCCCGCCGGTGATGATTGATGCGGCCATTTCAACCCTGATGCAAAGCCGTTTATTTGAGCGAGATATTCATACCGAGCGCTTCTTAAGTGCTGCAGATGGGGCAAACGGTCAGTCACGTTCTGCATTGTTTAAACATATTTAAAAAAAATTAGAAAAAACTTAAGGACATCGTTCAGTGCCGTACCAACTCGCTTTGGCACTGACTTAAACCAACACTGGAAGGCAGTGTCGAAAGCTAAAAATAGCACTGTTCAATTCTACAGTGCCAAAATAGACAAGGAGGATTACATGGACCGTCAACAAATTGATACTTTAGTGAAAGAAATGAACGTCGACACTGCGACAGGCCTTGTCGATCAACGTGTACAGCAAATTGTAATACGTTTGGTGTCAGACTTATTTCAAGCCATTGAGGATTTAGACATTCAGCCTTCTGAAGTCTGGAAAGGTCTGGAATACATGACCGACGCAGGCAAAGCCAATGAACTTGGTTTACTTGCAGCAGGTTTGGGTCTGGAACATTATCTAGATTTACGTGCCGATGAAGCCGATGCTAGAGCAGGCGTGACAGGTGGTACACCACGTACCATTGAGGGGCCATTGTATGTTGCAGGTGCGCCTGAATCAGTTGGTTTTGCGCGTATGGATGACGGTTCAGAATCAGATCATATAGATACTTTAATTATTGAAGGTAAGGTCACTGACACACAGGGCAACATTATTGAAAATGCCAAAGTCGAAGTTTGGCATGCTAATGGTTTGGGCAATTATTCATTCTTTGACAAAACCCAGTCTGACTTTAACTTGCGCCGTACCATTTTTAGTGATCCAGCAGGTAAATATGTAACGCAAACTACCATGCCAGTTGGTTATGGCTGCCCACCAGACGGTACGACTCAAGCTTTATTAAACAAACTGGGTCGTCATGGTAACCGCCCTTCTCACGTGCATTACTTTATTTCTGCAACAGGTTTCCGCAAATTGACCACTCAATTTAACATCGAAGGCGACCAATATCTTTGGGATGACTTTGCCTTTGCTACCCGTGAAGGCCTAGTCGTTACAGCAGTAGATGTGACTGATCCTGCAGAAATCCAGCGCCGTGGTTTAGACAAGCCATTCAAACACATCACTTTTAACTTTGAATTAGTCAAAGACCTAAATAACGAACCATCAACCGAGGTAGAGCGTCGCCGCGCAAGCACATAATTTACCTTCCCTAATGCTGACTTTCCAAATTTTCCACAGCGTACACCAGTATCATCAAGCCATTTGGTGATGCTGCTCTCTTCAGTTTCTGGCCAAGGTATGAAAGATTCAACATGGCAAGCAAACTTCATCAAAATTTGCATTGAATAGGATGTTCTATGAAAAACAAAATCTACGCACTCATGTTATTGAGCGGTATAGCAACGCATGTCTGTGCAACTGAAAACGGTTTAGACTCTTTTGCACTGGGTGCTGAAGGCATTGTAGCAGGTGCTTTGCCACCACCTGGGGTATATTTGCTGAACTACTACCAAAATTACCATGCCAGTGAGTTTAAAGATGGTCCCGATAATTTCCATGTCGATGTAAATGCCTTTATTCCACGTCTGGTGTGGATGACCCCACAACAAATTGTAGGCGGGCAATTAGGCTTTTATGCAGCACAGCCTTTAGTCAATTTACGTTTAAATGTGATGGGCGCGTCAGATTCTAACAGTGGACTCGGAGATTTAGTGATAGGCACTATGCTCGGTTGGCATAAAGGTAACCATCACAGTATTGCAGCTCTGGAAGGTGTTTTGGCTACTGGAGATTATGACAATGCCAATCTACAACGTCCTGTAATTGCGAATTTAGGCAAGAATTATCACACCATTCGGCCAGTTTTGGCTTACTCGTATTTGCAGCCACAAGGTTGGGAGTTTTCGACCAAACTGTCTTATAGTTTTAATACCGAAAATGACGATACCAACTATCAATCGGGGGATTATTTTGCTGGGGATTATGCAATCGGTTATCAGTTAAATGATCAAGTGAAATTGGCACTAGAAGGCTATGTGTTTAAACAAACCACAAATGATGAAGTGAATGGTGCCAGTATTGGCAATAAAGGACAGGCATTGGCATTTGGCCCTGCAATTCAATACAAACAGGATAACTGGTCATTAGAGGCGAAGTTCCTGAAAGAAACCGAAGTGGAGCATCGTCCTGAAGGACATTCCACCACCTTAAAAATGGTGTGGGCATTCTAACGACTCAGAGTTCTTACTGAGACGATGATCTTAAGATTAAGCCAAGTTAAACTTGGCTTAATTCTTTAAACTTCTTGGTTTGATTCTAGACAGGATCGTGGACAACCTGCCCCTCTAAACTTTTAAAATATTTCTGTTCAAAGGCTTCTGGGCTTAACCAGCCGTTTGATTTAGTATAAAAATAAGGTTAGTAAATAAATCATATAATTCAGATACTTTTTTGGTAAATATAAAATATATTTGATTTTATTATGTTAATTTTGGGACTGTGTTATTCTATGATTTTAACGCTAAAAATAATTTACCTGTGCAGAAAAAAATGATGACACCATTGCTCATTGATGCATTAACAATATCTGAAGGTAGGTTTGAAAAACCATGCCCAGCTTTAGTTTTGAAAATGATGTTACTCAATGGGGAAATAAGCAGTGAGTTTTCAGAAAAAATTAAAAATCAAGCATTACTACTGCTCGCGATATATCGTAAGTTATTGCTTGCTGTCGATAGGGATTTATGTAAGGTAAAAATTCTAAAGGACAGTGTGAAAAGAAGACACTGGGGGAAAAATGGATAAAGCACAGGACAAGACAGTGGTTGCAGACCAACTTCGGCTAAAGCGTTTAGATCCAGAAGAAATGATTTTATTT
>NZ_JVOR01000142.1:0-65864 GCF_001054715.1 Acinetobacter sp. 243_ASPC
ATGATAGATAAAAGTGCAGCGACCCTAACGGAAGCGCTCTCCCAGATCCACGACGGTGCCACCATCCTGATTGGTGGTTTTGGAACAGCCGGCCAACCCGCCGAGCTGATTGACGGACTGATTGAACTAGGTCGCAAGAACCTGACCATCGTCAGCAACAACGCCGGCAATGGAGACTATGGACTGGCCAAGCTGCTAAAAACTGGCGCAGTTAAAAAGATCATCTGTTCCTTCCCACGTCAGGCCGACTCCTACGTATTTGACGAGCTATACCGTGCGGGCAAAATTGAACTTGAAATCGTGCCGCAGGGCAATCTGGCCTGCCGCATACAGGCCGCGGGGATGGGCTTAGGGCCGATCTACACCCCAACCGGTTTTGGCACCTTACTCGCAGAAGGTAAACCTACCCTGAACTTTGATGGCAAAGACTACGTACTGGAAAACCCGATCAAGGCCGACTTTGCCCTGATCAAAGCCTACAAGGGCGACCGCTGGGGCAATCTGGTCTATCGCAAATCAGCACGAAACTTCGGCCCGATCATGGCCATGGCCGCCAACGTAACCATCGCACAAGTGAGCGAAGTGGTGGCACTAGGAGAACTCGACCCAGAAAATGTGGTGACCCCAGGCATCTTTGTTCAACACGTTGTACCAGTCCAATCTACCCCAGCAAGCGCTGCACCATAAGGAGATCGAGATGAGTTATCACAAACTGACCCGTGACCAGATCGCCCAGCGCGTTGCCCAAGATATTCCGGAAGGCTCCTATGTCAATCTAGGGATTGGCCTGCCGACCAAGATTGCCAGCTATCTGCCTGCCGACAAAGACGTATTTCTACATTCAGAAAACGGACTGCTGGCCTTTGGCCCACCACCAGCGGCTGGCGAAGAAGATCCGGAACTGATCAACGCAGGCAAAGAATACGTAACCATGCTCGAAGGCGGTTGCTTCTTTCACCATGGCGACTCCTTCGCCATGATGCGCGGTGGACACCTGGATATCTGCGTATTAGGCGCATTCCAGATCGCCGCCAATGGAGACCTGGCCAACTGGCACACCGGTGCACCGGATGCCATACCGTCGGTCGGTGGAGCCATGGATCTTGCGGTTGGGGCAAAAAAAGTCTTTGTAACCACCGATCATGTCACCAAAAAAGGTGAGCCGAAGATTGTCGCTGAACTGACGTATCCAGCCACGGGCCAGAAATGTGTCGACCGGATCTACACCGACCTGTGCATCATTGATGTGGTGCCAGAAGGACTGAAAGTGATCGAGAAAGTCGAAGGCTTAAGCTTTGAAGAACTACAACGCCTGACCGGTGCAACACTGATCGATGCGACACAAGGCTAAGGATAACCGAATATGAAACATGCATACATCGTCGATGCGATCCGCACCCCGTTTGGCCGCTATGCAGGCGGATTGGCAGCAGTACGTGCGGATGACCTCGGTGCAATTCCGATTGCTGCCCTGATCGAACGCAACCCAAGCGTGAACTGGGCACAGGTCGATGACGTGATCTACGGCTGTGCCAATCAGGCAGGAGGAGACAACCGTAACGTTGGCCGTATGTCGGCACTGCTGGCAGGTCTACCGGTCGAAGTACCGGCAACGACGGTCAACCGCCTGTGTGGCTCATCTCTGGATGCAATCGCCATGGCAGCACGTGCGATCAAAGCAGGCGAAGCCCATCTGATCATTGCAGGGGGTGTCGAAAGCATGAGCCGCGCACCGTATGTGATGGGGAAATCAGAAGGGGCGTTTGGACGCACCCAGAAGATAGAAGACACCACCATGGGCTGGCGCTTCATCAATCCGAAGCTCAAAGCCATGTATGGTGTGGATACCATGCCGCAAACCGCAGAAAATGTGGCCGAGCAGTTTGGCATCCAGCGTGAAGACCAAGACCAGTTTGCCTACACCAGCCAGCAACGCACCGCGGCGGCACAGGCCAAAGGCTACTTTGCAAAAGAAATCGTGCCTGTCACGATTCCACAGCGCAAAGGAGAGCCGGTGGTGATCGACACCGATGAGCATCCACGTGCCTCAACGACACTAGAGGGACTAGCCAAGCTAAAAGGCGTGGTCAAGCCGGAAGGTAGCGTGACAGCGGGTAATGCGTCAGGCATCAACGACGGTGCAGCGGCAGTTCTGATTGCATCAGACGAAGCGGTTGCACAATACCAGCTTAAAGCACGTGCCAAGATCATTGCCTCCACCACGGTGGGCATCGAGCCGCGCATCATGGGCTTCGCACCGGCACCGGCGATCAAAAAGCTGCTCAAGCAGGCCAATCTGACGCTTGATCAGATGGATGTGATTGAGCTGAACGAAGCCTTTGCTGCACAGGCACTGGCCTGTACCCGAGACTTAGGACTGGCAGATGACGATGCACGGGTGAATCCGAATGGCGGTGCAATTGCACTGGGTCATCCATTGGGTGCATCTGGTGCGCGTCTGGTGACGACGGCATTAAACCAGCTGGAACAGTCGGGCGGTAAGTATGCGCTGTGTTCGATGTGTATCGGCGTGGGTCAGGGAATTGCGCTCATTATTGAGCGGGTTTAAGGAATAAATATGCCAGTATTTCACTTTATAGACACACCAACGGCGCAGGATGTTGCTCTCAATTATGCAACATTCGGTCAGGCGGATCGTCCTGCACTGATCTTTTCAAATTCGTTGGGTACCAACCTGAGTATGTGGCAACAACAGGTAGCGTATTTTCAGGACAAGTATTTTGTCATTTGCTACGACACGCGTGGTCATGGTGCATCATCGACACCTGTTGGCCCTTATCGCATTGATCAGCTAGGTACCGATGTAATTGCATTGCTTGATCATTTGCAAATTCCTCAAGCTACGTTTTGTGGAATTTCGATGGGTGGGTTAACTGGACAATGGCTGGCAATACATTTTCCTGAGCGTTTTAATCAGGTGATTGTAGCCAACACCGCAGCAAAAATTGGAGAAGTTCAGGCTTGGCAAGCACGTGCGCAATTGGTGCGTGAGCAAGGGTTAACGCCGGTTGCTCAAACTGCGGCAACACGCTGGTTTACGCCAGGCTTTATTGAAGACTCACCAGAAATTGTAGAAAAGCTGAGTCATGATTTAGCTCAAGGTAGTCCCGAAGGCTATGCCAGTTGCTGTGAAGCGTTGGCAGAGGCCGATGTGCGCCCTCAACTGCAACGTATAAGCATACCGGTACTGGTGATTGCTGGTGCACAAGATCCAGTGACTACAGTGGCCGATGGTCAGTTTTTATGTGAGCACATTGTACATTCAACACTTGAAGTGCTGGAGGCATCGCATATTTCGAATGTGGAACAGCCACAGGCATTTAATCATGCAGTCGAAGCAGTAATGAAGCGCTTCAATTGATTTGATCTTTTTGACTGATAGAGGTTTTAAACCTTTATCTATGAATTTTCAAAACGCCGCGCGTTCATGCACGTGGCGTTTTTTTGTATATAACAATCAAGCCATACATTGAATTCGCTAATTTGACATCAAATGACAACTTTCGCGCTTTAGTGTCAAGTTTCTTTTCTCAAACTTGAACAATATAAGTCAAACAGCGATATATACATTCGAAAGAACATGGCCCGATTTGATTCGATTTCAAGTGTGCCATTTTGAATTATTTAAATACAGGAGTCATTCATGGTTACACGTTCAACCATCATGGATACCAATAGTTTCCGCGCAGAACATGCAGCCGCACTGGATGCTGAAACCCGAAAATTAACAGATAAACGTAGCCAAGTGCTCGGTGAGTCTTATCGATTATTTTATCGTAATCCTGTGCATTTGGTAAAAGGGCAAGGACAGTATCTTTGGGATGCTGCGGGCCATAAATATCTCGATGTATACAATAATGTAGCCAGTATTGGGCATTGTCATCCTGCTGTCATTGAGGCAGTGAATGAGCAGATGAAAATGCTCAACACACATACACGCTATTTGCATGAAAATATTCTGAATTACACCGAAGAGCTTTTAAAAACAACACCAAGCGAAATTGACCGTGCCATGTATATGTGTACAGGTTCTGAAGCCAATGATTTGGCCATTCGAATTGCCCGTGAATATAGTGGCGGAACAGGTATCATTGTTTCGCAAGAAGCTTATCACGGCACCAGTGAGTTAACTTCAGGCTGTTCTCCTGCATTAGGTTCTGGTCAGGCTTTGGCAGCTACAACTCGTTTGGTTCCTGCACCGGATGCATACCGAATTGCAGCAAATGATTTAGGTGATTGGTTTGCAGCGCAAATTCAACAGCAAATCGATGACATGAACGCCAACGGTATTAAGTTTGCAGGCTTTCTGGCAGATTCAATTTTCTCTTCAGATGGTGTAATGCCAAATCCGGTTGGATTTTTGAAAAAAGCAGTAGATGTGGTTCATGCCAATGGCGGAATATTTATTGCCGATGAAGTACAACCTGGGTTTGCACGTACTGGAGACTCATTTTGGGGATTCGGTCGCCATGGTGTAGTGCCAGATATTATTACCACAGGTAAACCGATGGGCAATGGAATCCCGGTATCTGGTCTACTTGCCAAAAGCGATGTATTGGCAGCATTTAGCGATAATATTCCATATTTCAATACTTTCGGTGGAAACCCAGTATCGATGGCGGCAGCTCAAGCTGTTCTCAAGGTAATTCATGATGCAGACTTACAAGCACACAGCAAATATGTGGGTGCTAAACTTCAGGCCGAACTTAGCAAACTCATGGATATACATGAATGTGTGGGCGATGTACGCGGTGCGGGCTTGTTTATCGGATTTGAACTGGTGAAAGATCGTGACAGTAAATCGCCAGATAAAGCCTTGGCACTGAATCTGATTGAAGAATTACGTAATACTCACCGCGTATTGACTTCGGTTGCTGGCCCATATGGCAATGTACTGAAATTACGTCCACCGCTGGCATTTCAGGAACACGATATCGACTGGTTGGTTAGCGCACTCGATCAATCTATTCGTAAACTCAAAGATTAAAACTCAGCTAATCTTTAAGCCTTATCACTCGATAAGGCTTTTTTATCCTGCCTGAGCTGTAATTTCTGTGTGCTGCTCACGCTCATTATGCTGCTCAGTTTCACTTTGATGTGGTTTTCCATACAAATCGATATGCTGATCGCCCCATTCTTTTAAAGCAACTAAAATAGGCTTTAAGGTTTGGCCCAGCGCAGAAAGCTGATACTCAACCTTAGGCGGCACTTGTGGGTAAACCGTTCGAATAATGAGTCCGTCTTGTTCAAGCTCGCGAAGCTGATTGGTGAGCATACGCTGAGTTACATTTGGAATACGGCGCTTTAGCTCATTAAAACGTAATATTTTTTCGGTAAGTAAATTCCATAAGATTAAACTTTTCCATTTACCGTCGAGTAGGCCAATCGCAGCCTCGACCGAGCAGCCCGGATTACAATTAAAGCGTGAATGTTTTACCTTACTCATAACAGTATCCTTTTTGACACTATGTGCGAAATTTGTCTGTATATACAGTGATTAAGCTTAAGGTATGCTACCACGCAATACAAGTGAGGAACGTCAAGATGAAAGCGGTAGGCTATAAAGAACAAGGTGAGATTACACGCCCAGATGCATTGGTGGATATCGAGATCGAGCAGCCCGTGGCGCGCGGTAAAGATATTCTGGTCGAGGTAAAAGCGATTTCAGTGAATCCGGTTGATACCAAAGTTCGCAAACGTGCAGCAGCAGAAGCAGGGCAGTGGAAAATTTTAGGTTGGGATGCAGCTGGCGTTGTGGTCAGTGTAGGCGACGAAGTCACCGAATTTAAAGTAGGCGATGAAGTCTGGTATGCAGGTGATTTAACCCGTCCGGGCAGTAATGCACAGTTTCAATTGGTCGATGCGCGCATTGTGGGGCATAAACCGAAACGCCTTTCTTTTGCAGAAGCGGCTGCTATGCCTCTGACCACCATCACTGCATGGGAAATGTTGTTTGACCGTTTAAAAATTGAAGATCCAGTATCAGGTGGAGACCGAAGTATCCTAATTATTGGTGGGGCAGGCGGTGTTGGCTCAATCACGATACAATTACTTAAAGCAAAATCAGATTTGAAAGTTATTGCGACAGCATCACGCGCTGAGACACAAGCGTGGGTGAAACAGCTCGGAGCGGATTACGTAATTGATCATTCAAAACCACTTAAGGCGCAAATGGATGAACTGGGTTTAAAGGCACCTAGTTATGTTTTTTCTACCAATTATACCGATCAATATATGGAGCAGATTGCTGCATTAACCGCACCTCAGGGGCGTTTGGGCCTGATTGATGATCCAGCCGAACTGAGTATCAGCCCACTCAAAACCAAATCGATCTCTTTACATTGGGAGTTTATGTATACCCGCTCAATGTATCAAACGGAAGATATTGCACAGCAGCGTGAACTGTTAAATGCAGTGGCCAAACTGGTCGATGATGGCGTCATTCAATCCACATTGACTGAGGTCTATGGCAAGATCAATGCCGAAAATCTCAAAGAGGTGCATAGCCTGATTGAAGGTGGTAAAGCCAAAGGCAAAATTGTGCTTGAAGGGTTTTAAATCGAATCAATCAACAAATAGCCGGAACCGCTTAATTGCGTGTTCCGGTTGTATTAGTTACGCCATTGTCTTGGATTAACACCAAACCAGCGCTTAAATGCACGAGAAAATGCACTCACCTCTGAGTAGCCCAATAAAAATGCCATTTCGGAAATCGGGATATTTTTTTGTTTCATGTAATGCTCTGCAAGCTCACAACGCACTTTATCGACCAGTGAACTAAAGGTTAATCCTTCAAGTTTAAGCCGACGGGTGAGTGCACAGCTGCTCAAATCCAAATCGTGTGCAATTTTTTCCAGATTAGGTTCACCTGTGTTCAGCTCAATTTGAATATGTGAGCGCACTTGATCGGTTAGGCTTTGTCTGTGTATATGGGTATTGAGCAAGCGAAGAGTATCTAGAATTACGGTTAATAGCAGCGGATCATGATTGGGCATCGGGTGCTGCAAATCTTTTTTTGACAGTAAAATTGAGTTGAATGGCTGATCAAAATAAACAGGTGCGTTAAACAATTTGCTATGTTCTTGCCAAAACTCAGGCCGCGTATGCTCAAAATGAATTTCACGTGGTGAATAATGCCCGCCCAGCACGCCACGAATCACATTCATAAACATGCCCAAGGTCAATTCGGCATCTTGACGTCGGGTTAAGATCGCACCATGATGCACCTGATAGTCTAAGCGCCAGCAATCTCCTAAATCGACCATGCGGTTCAGCGTGTCTTTCTGGTGCAAATAAAAGTGATTGGTCATATTGACTAATGCGCTTTCAAGCGTTGCAGAGCATAGTCCGATGTAGCCAATCAGACCTAATGATTTGGGCTGAAATTGCTGACCATAATGCAAACCGAAATTGTCACATCCTGAAAGTTCAGCGGCCTGTTCTAATACATGACAGTAATTGGGAAGTTGTAAACTTAATGTCGGACTGGCCAGTAACTCGGGATTGATACCACTGATACCAAAGACACGATCGACGTCTGCACCTTTGCTGCTAATGAAATCACTCAAGCCTGATGCAGCTGCTGACAACACGCCCTGATTGCACATGCTGGTGCCCAATAGTTGTGCCGTATTCATCTGAAACATGTGAAGATCTCACTTAATACCGATATATAAAAGAGATGAAGCAAGATGCATACCAGCTATAGCGTAGTTTTTATATGTACGGCTAAAATTAAAAAACCTGCGCTTGAATTGATCAAGCACAGGTTAAAACGTAACTCAGTGGATTGGATTTATTGAGATTTCAATGCTTTTGGTGTGCTCGATCCATAACTGATACTGTTGATTGACCCTGTAAATTGTCCTGTGTTTGCATCACGGCCTTGTAGTAAAAATTTCGGATTACTCTGTCCATAGCTTTGAACAGCCAAAGCTGAAAACTTCCCAATATCTGTGGTGGGTTTACGCAGACGATTTACAATCAGCACCTTTTTCGTATCTGTGAAATCCTGCATCATGTTTTGATCGCCTTCGCTGTCGCCAGCAATGAAGAGCGGCCCATAACCATATTTAGATACCAAAAATTTTTCAATTGTGCGCGTTTTGCCTTTGCCTTGGGTCTGATCATATCCTTTACGAAATTCAGGCAAAATGCGTCCTTGTGAATCTCGCTCAAGTTCCATGGCATAAGCATGGCTGTCTGGAATGTTAAAGCCCACATTGGGATTAGAAATAATTTCCTTAATCACATCGATATATGAAGCCGAACACACATAAACATCGATGCCGTTATTTTGAAATGCCTGAAATAAGTCCTGCATTTCGGCATAAGGGCGTAAACCATTTTCCCACGTTACACTGACCACACCGGCCTGACCTTTTAAATCAGCTGGGGATGTCCATGTCACCGGGCCAATGGGCTGAGATTTTTGCCAAGCAACTGTTTTTTGAACCAAATCACGTACTTCTGCTTCGGTCATTCCGGCAAATAAATAGGTTACCCATGGATAAGACACATCATGATCGAAAGTATCTCCAATAGCCGCATACAAATAACGCATTTTGCTGATAAAGTTTTGATAGTGCGGGCTCGTTTGGATTTGCGCTAAGGATTGATTGCCTTTTAAGCCTGAATAGTGCGTATATAGCCATGCATAGCTTTGCACAATATCGGGTGCAATCTTGTCGATATTAACTGCTTGACCTTGGCTGTTATTGTAATCCGCAACAAAACTTTGCGGACTAATGCCTTTACGAATAATCGTATTGAGTTGTTCTGGCGTTACGGCAAAAGCCAATTGTTGAAGCTGATAGATTAATGTCGCTTCCTCAATATCTAAAAAAACCGAGGTATTGTCAAAATCAGTCACAATATAGGGCCGTTTTAACGGATTATAGTTAGGACTGTCTTTGCCGTATTGTGCAATTAATTGATTGAGCTGATCGCGATTAAACGCATCCCAGCGACCTTGTGCCAGATACTCCTGCTTGATCGCGGATGCCAACACCTGTGTATCGTGCTTTGGCATTTGGGCACAGCCTCCCAAAGCTAAAACACCTGCGATTAAAGCTCCAATTCCGAGTAAATGCATGTTTCTTTTCATATCTAATTTAGCCCCAAATTACGAAATACAACTCAATTAAAAAACAGATAAAGTGAACAAGTGCTTTGTTTTACTTAAGCGTTGCTACGTCCGACTGGCATTTCACCATTTAAGTACTTCTTACATAAGCGCACGGTTTCATTCGACCACTGATCGCCTAAGCTAAGCGCCATTTCGGTATGTGCATGTGAACCATTCCACGCCATCATTTGAATGCGACGTTGCATAATAAATGTAGGAATCATGACGTAATCATGATTTTGAACATGACCTGTTTTTTCATAACCTGTTAGCCAGTGCTCTACCCATTGCGGTGCAGCATCTAAATGTTCATTAAAACTAATCGCGGCAGCCAGATCATGCATAAACCAGCTCATACCGCAGTCGTCAAAGTCAATCACACCAATTTGTTGATCTTGCAGTAGTAAGTTGGTGAGTCTTAAATCGGCATGAATCAGACCATAGCGATCTTCACCGGCACCGTACTGGCATAGTTCAGTTGAAATACGTGCAATCGCTTCTTCCACCACAGCGTGGTCGGCTTGATCTAAATGCGGTGCATGTTTCCAGTTGCCCCAATGGCCTTGAGCACCGACCATGGTGTCATGATTCCACACAATTCGATTAAAGTGTTCTGGGCGTTTCCAGCTTTTACTGTGTTGATGTAGTGCGGCGGTAATTTGTCCCAGTTGTTGAAAAGCGGTCGGATCGACATCGGTGGTGGGCATGCTGCCATTGACCCAATTGAAAAGCACTGCGTAGCGCGAAATGCCTTCGGCCAGTTTCAGGGTGATCACACGTTGACCATCCTGATCGGCAATCGCCAGTGGAACTTCGATTCCACTTTGATTAAGCGCATCTAACCACGCCAGCTCACTTTCGATATCTTGCAAGTGATGATAATTCGGTCGATGGATTCTAAGTGCGTATTTTGCCTGCGCTGTGGTCACTAAAAAAGTGGCATTTTCTGACTGACACAGGAGTTTAACTGAACCTTGATATTCGTTTGGATATTGCTTGATGGCTTGTTCTGCAAGAATTTGAAGCTGAACTGAGCTTAAAAATTCGTTTTGTTCGACCGTCATGATTCGACTCCTTCACTCTAATTTTAGATACATCGTAAGTACCGATTGGCCTGATCTTATAAAAGAAAAAATGAATCAACTTGACTTCAAATGACCTTGCTCACAATTTGCGGTCAAGTTTTGAAATGGGCTTTTACGCAACATGAATGAAGTCGGTTGGATCAATAGAGTGATTGAATACAATGAAAGATTCAGAATTAAGCCTAGACAATGGCGCAACTCGTGATGTTGATTATTTTGCAAAACGCCAGCTCAAAAAGGGTGCAGTGGGCTGGTTATTATTGGTGGGTTTAGGAGTCTCTTATGTGATATCTGGAGACTTTGCGGGGTGGAACTTCGGTCTGGCTCAGGGCGGCTGGGGCGGTTTATTTATTGCCACGGTCATTGTCGCCTTAATGTACCTGTGCATGAGTTTGTCTATGTCTGAAATGTCGACCATGTTGCCTACCGCAGGTGGTGGCTACAGTTTTGCTCGTGTCGCGTTTGGCCCATTAGGAGGCTACCTCACCGGAACCGCTATTTTAATTGAATATGCCATTGCACCTGCGGCGATTGCGGTCTTTATTGGTTCATATTGTGAGTCACTGTTTGGGATTGGTGGCTGGAGCGTTTACTTACTGTGCTATCTGGTCTTTATGGGTATTCATCTTAAAGGTGCAGGAGAAGCCCTTAAAATCATGTTCATCATTACCGCAATTGCCTGTGTGGCTTTACTGGTATTTATTGTGGCCATGATTACGCATTTTGAAAGCGGTAAATTGTTTGATATTGCAGTCAGCAATAACATAGGGGCCAGTGCATTTTTACCACTCGGTTATTTAGGAATTTGGGCAGCAGTACCCTATGCCATTTGGTTCTTTTTAGCTGTGGAGGGCGTTCCACTGGCGGCAGAAGAAGCCAAAGATCCAGTTCGTTCTTTGCCGCGTGGCCTCATTGGTTCGATGCTGATTTTGGCGGCATTTGCGCTATTGATTTTGTTTTTAAGTGCTGGTGCTGCGGGGTCAGATGCGTTAAAAGCCTCAGGTGCACCTTTGGTTGATGCCTTGATTGCGGTGTATGGGCAGCATACATGGTTGGCCAGTTTTGTTAATTTTGTTGGATTGGCTGGGCTTGTAGCGAGCTTCTTTTCGATTATTTATGCGTATTCGCGTCAGATTTTTGCACTTTCACGTGCCGGATATTTACCAAAAAGCTTCTCCTTGACCAACAAAAACAAAGCACCTTTTCTTGCGATTATTATTCCAGGGATCATTGGCTTTTTGATGTCATTGACTCATGAAGGTGATTTACTGATTTTAATGGCTGTCTTTGGTGCAACCATCTCTTATGTGCTCATGATGCTGTCACATATCAAATTGCGGATTTCACATCCAAACCTTGCACGTCCGTATAAAACGCCGGGTGGTGTGGTTACTTCAAGTATTGCATTGGTTCTGGCTGCAATTGCAGTAGTGGCTGGGTTAATGGTCAATCCGAAAGTATGGTTGCTCACCGCAATGATTTATGTGGCTTTTATTCTGTACTTTATTTTGTATAGCCGCTTCCATCTGGTGAAAGGAACGCCCGAAGAAGAGTTTGCGCGCGTGAACGAAGACTAACCACATTTAAGTGAAACCCAAAGGCATGGTATCTACTGATTCCATGCTTTTTTTATATCTGTCGCCTGTACTAGAAGGTGTGTTTTTTTAAAAATTATGCTATTTTCGCCGCGCTTAGGTATTAATTTTTTTGCGATGCATAAATTGGGTGTGGCCTTTGGCCTTTTGGTGATCTTGTTGCAGAATCTTGTATTCTGGCAAGCGCTATTGCCTGTATCGATGCAGCAAAATCCGGTCTGCGTGGAAATTATGCAGATGACTGAGCACAGTGCAATGCATCATGATGCATCGCATACCACAATGTCTGCTGTCAAATCGTCTGCAATTTCATTACATAGCGATTTCAAAGCGGATCATCAGCATTCGATGCATCCAACTCTGGATTGTCATTTTTGTCATCTGTTTCATCATATTGCACCTACGCTGACACCGGACATCACGCTGATCGAGATCGGTCAGGTTTTTAAACTGATTTTCTTATCGGCGATGGCATATATTCTCTTTTGCCTGCGCCGTCTCTTTCTTTGCCCGCAAGGTCGAGCCCCGCCTGTAAATCCTGTTTTGATCTAAATTCCGACATTTTTGTCCAATTTTTGTCTTACAGAGTTTTACTATGTCTAAATTTTATGTTCATCCACTTGCGTGGAGTATTTTACTTGCCCAGTGTTCAATGGTATCGGTGGCTTTGGCGGCTGAAACAGGAAATCAAGTTCAAACTGCGCAGCTTTCAACCTTGACGCTAACCGCAGAAAAGCAAGATGAGCGTCATGCATCTTCTCAGGCAATTACCCAGTTTAATCACGATCTGATTGATGTGCCGTTCACCAAATCGCATGTGTCCGAACAAGATATCAAAAACCATAATATTCAGCGCGTGAGCGATGCATTGGCCTTGGTTAATGGCGTGGTTTATCAAGACAGTTATGGCGGTGGCTTTTGGGACAATTACTCGTTTCGCGGCTTTAGTACCGACCCAAACATGGGCACGATTTACATGCGTAACGGCTTAAGCTCTTTAAGTGGTATCCATGCGCCACGCGATATGGTCAACATCCAGTCGATTGATTTTCTGAAGGGGCCAATGGCTGCCATGTATGGCCAAGGCGCAATTGGGGGGATTATGAACATCACCACCAAACAGCCCGAATGGCAACGTAAGAGTGAATTGACCTTAAGTGGCAGTACACTTGAAGAATACCGGACAGCACTCGATACTACTGGCGCAATCAATGATCAGCTTGCGTACAGACTGGGGCTCGCTTATGAAAACAATCAAAGTTTTAGAGATCAGATCGATAGCCAGCATTATTATATTGCACCACAGTTGGCTTGGAAAATTTCAGATCGTACTCAGTTAAATCTGGATACAGAATTTGCCAAAAATCAAGGCGTGTTTGACCGTGGCGTACCGATGGTCAACGGTCAATTTGTGGTCAATAAAAAAACCTTTTTAGGCGAACCAAGTGATGGCGATATCAAAATCAACGACCAGATGTATCAACTGCGTCTGAATCATCAATTCAATGACGACTGGAACCTGACCACCGCGTTAAGTCATGAGCAGGGTGAGCGCGAAGGAACTTCAACTGAAATTTCATCGATTGCAGCCGATGGACAAACTGCAAATCGCTTTCGTCGCTATCGGTGGTTTGATACCGAAACCACGCAATTTCAGGCAATTTTACGTGGGAAATTGAACACAGGAACGATCAAGCACGAGCTGGTGGCTAATGTTGAAGCAGGGCATTACACCATCGATCAGCTTCAGCGCAGAAGTGCAGTGGGTGCTTCAAGTACGATCAATATTTACCAGCCTGTATATGGTGTAAATGTATTGCCACTCACGCGAGTAACCAAAAACAGTAAAGAAACTCAGGATATGCTGGGATTCAATCTGCAAGATCAGATTTTCCTGAATGATCAGTGGAATATATTGCTGGGTGGACGCTTTAACCGACTAGAGCAGCAAATTGCAGATTATCGTAGCAATACACAAAGCAAGCAGGCCTTCTCGCCGTTTACGCCGCGTGCTGGTATTAACTTCAAGCCTACCGATCACTTATCTTTTTATAGCAACTGGGGGAAATCATTTGAGCTAAATACGGGATTAAATAAAAATAATGAACTGTATGATCCTGAAAAAACCACCAGTTGGGAAGTCGGTACTAAATATGAATATCTGCCACAAAGCTGGCTGGGATTCACGTATTTTGATCTCGATAAACGACATTTACTTACCGAAGGGATTACAGACACTTATGTGGACAGTGGCCGCGTGCAAAGCCATGGTCTTGAGTTTGAGCTACAGCATCAGGTCTCTGAGCATTTACGCCTTAATGCAAACTACACCTATACCGATGCTTCGGTGGTCGAAAGTGAAGTCGAAGCCAAAGGTGCACGCCTAAAAAATATTCCTAAGCATACGGCAAATTTAAGTGCGGATTATCAATTTAGTGCGTGGGGGAAAGATGCTGGTGTTACGGGCAATATCAATTATTATGGCAAACGAAGCGCCAATTACATAGACAATGGCACCAGTTTACCTAAATTTACGACCGTAAATGTCGGGGCATATATCAAGCTCCGTCCAGATTTACGTGCCCAGCTCAATATCGACAACCTGTTTGATAAAGACTATTACGTTTCAAGTTATACCAATTACTGGGTACAACCTGGTGAACCACTCAAAGCAACATTGTCATTGAGCTGGAATTTCTAAGAAAGATCGGTCAGCGTTGTATGCTCAGGCATGCAGCGCTGTAAAATAATCATAATGAAATCAACTATTCGCTATCGTGATCAGATATAGATATGCACCCGCCTGAAATAGACATGCTCATTTTAAAAGCATGATGCGCATTTTTTGCTCATTTAGGTGCGCCGAGCAGACTCATAATATGTTGAATTCAGCTTATATTTGATTCATATATTCATTATTTGAGAATTCAAATATCAAGAATTAATACAAAAAAATGGGCTTCGAGCACACCCAAATCTGTAAAAGCTCAAGATATGTGATCAGATGCGTTGCAATGGTGCGTGTATGAATGAATGACTGCACCATGTTTGAAACCGTTGAACAGCGTTATGTTAAATAGAATGACTCGAAAAATACACACCGGCACGTTGCGCAGCACCCACAATATGTAAGCGCATGGCTTTTTCAGCGCCAGCGGCATTGCGTTGACTGAGTGCCTGTAAAATCTGTTCGTGTTCTTGAACAGTTTTATAGGCCAGATTGGGTTGTACAAACGGCAGGATCTGGCTTTGTTTCATCCAGTCAGTTTGATTTTTTAAGCTTTGAATAATGGATTGATTATTGCTCAATCCAATGATGAGCTGATGAAATAAAAAGTCATGCTCGGCAGCTTCAGTCCAGTGATGTGCTTCAATTGCAGCTTTAAGTTGCTGAAAATGCTGGTTGAGGGTTTCGATATCATGATCAGAGATATATTCACAGGCCAGAAGTGCGCTAAAGCCTTCTAAAATATAACGAAGCTGATAAAAATCTTTAAGTGAAATTTTAAACTGGATATTCCATTGCTCGACTGGCTGGCTTTCAAGCGCAGTCACATATGCACCTTTACCCGCCATAATGTTGAGCAAACCTAAGGCAGCCAAACGCGTGAGTGCTTCTCTGAGCGACGCACGGCTAATGCCAAGTTCCGAAGACAATTCGCGTTGCGAGGGCAAAGCTGACCCCACTGGATAGATTCCGTTTTGAATCCGCTCATGAATAATTTCAACCGCTTGATCGGTCACTTGAGAACTAGAGCGTTTAACGAGTGCAGTCGATTTCATAGAGCTTTGAGATTCAAGAAAATAATTGAACGAAAGATTCATTGGTATTATGCCATTTTTTGAGTTTTACTCGTTTTCCTTCAAAACATCTAGCCCAAATACTCATCAAGACAGTTAGATGCATTCATATGCTGCTTTTGTGCGCAAGTTTAGGGCAGATGTTTCATGTGATCCTATTTCGCATACAAATTTTGAGCCAGTTTTAGAGCCGATATGGTGCTCTTTTTGTTGGCATAGCTCTTGCTTAATCAGAACCTGAGTATAAGCGGTTAGTGCGATCATTCGCATGGGACATTGCTCTACAGCGCAGGCTGTTCCTCTTAGGGGGACAAGACAGATTTTTATGCTGTCTTGAGAGTATGAATGATCACACAGGTATACTCCATTCTCCCTTTGTATGAATAGCTGTTATGGCTTTCACCTATTCATCAGGGCGTTCATCATGAACAAATATCATGGTTTAGGCAAATCGCGTTTGGCTGTCGTTGCCGCATCACTTCTATTTCTTACATCTGCTCAAGCCAACGATAAACTCGTCTTACAAACCACATGGTACGCACAGGCCGAACAGGGTGGTTATTATCAGGCTTTAGCTGAAGGCATTTATAAAAAGTATGGTTTAGATGTCACCATCAAGGTAGGTGGCCCGCAAATCAATAACATGACACTGCTTTTGGCCAAGCGTGCCGATGTGATTATTAACTATGATTTACAGGTGCTCAAAGGCATTGAAAGTGGTTTCCCCATTAAAGCGATTGCTGCGCCATTTCAAGTCGATCCACAAGGACTGATTACCCATGCCGATGTAAAATCACTGTCCGATCTTAAAGGCAAAACCATTTTAGTCTCAACCAGTGGGCAAGCCAGCTGGTGGCCATGGTTACGTGGCAAATATAATCTCAACAATGCTCAAGCCCGCCCATATACTTTTAATATGCAGCCATTTTTAGCCGATAAAAATGTTGTACAACAAGCTTATGCCACCTCTGAGGTGCTACAAGCCAAAAAAGCAGAACCATCGAGTAAATTTTTCTTGTTTGCCAAAGACGGCTATCCAGCCTATGGCGGTATTTTGGTCACCCGAAATGATCTGATTCAAACCAAGCCAGAGGTTTTACAACGCTTTGTCAAAGCCTCAATGGAAGGTTGGAAAAGCTATCTGAAAAATCCTGCACCAGGCAATGCCCTCATTAAAAAAGAAAATCGGAATATGGATGATGCATTGATGGCATTTGGTGTCGCGCAAATGAAAAGCTTGGGTTTAATTGAGGGTGGAGATGCTAAAACCATGGGGATAGGCGTCATGACCGATGTCCGCTGGAGTAAAACACGAGATTTCATGGTGCAGTCCAAGTTACTTAAGCCCCAGACTCAGTGGAAATCGGCATATACCTTACAGTTTATACAGCCGAAATCCAATAAAAACTAAATATCTCATTGAGGTAGAAACATAAGCAAAACAATAATAGGGGGAACCTAACATGAATTCAGCCGTCTTCGTCTCTCAAAATCCAGAGCCACAAAATACTGTAGCACCAATGCTGATGGCGCGTGGTGTAGAAAAAGTTTATCCAAACGGCACACATGCGCTTCAACGCCTCGATGTCGATATTCAGCGTGGTGAAATCGTGTCGCTTTTAGGGCCCTCGGGCTGTGGTAAAAGTACACTTTTAAAGATGTTTGCAGATCTTGAAAAACCCAGCGCAGGGCAAGTACGCTGGCATGGTAAAACAGATCTACAGTCTCAGTGCAAAATGGCCATGGTGTTCCAAGAGGCCACTCTCATGCCGTGGGCCAATATTGCAGAGAATGTTCGGCTTCCACTCGATCTACGTCATGTACCTAAAAAAATCAGTCAGCCTAAAGTACAAGCAGCTTTAACATCGGTTGGATTAGATAATTTTGCTGCATCTTATCCAAAAGAGCTTTCTGGAGGCATGCAGATGCGTGCTTCTTTGGCCAGAGCTTTGGTGACAGAACCTGATTTATTACTCATGGATGAACCCTTTGGTGCCTTAGATGAATTTACGCGGCACCGCCTAGATCAAGATATCCGTACATTATGGGCAGAGCGAGATCTGACGGTCGTATTTGTCACACACAGCATTTATGAAGCCGTATTTTTATCTTCCCGAGTAATTGTGATGGGAGCTCGTCCGGGGCGTATTGTGGCGGATATTGCGATTGAAGGGCCGGCACAGCGTGATGACCACTTTAGAGCTTCAGAACGATTTATGACGCAGTGTGCAGAACTATCCAATATTTTGGAACAAGCAAGTGGAGGGCATCACCATGGTTAAGCCATTAATCGAACATCCACAAGTACGTCGGCTCTTGGCGCCGTTAACACTGGGTGTGTTGCTGCTGCTGGTGTGGCAAATTGCGCTTCAGCAAATGAACGTTCCGATTTATCTTATTCCCAAACCATCCGATATTGCTCATGCTTTGGTTGCACAAGCAGATTTACTGTTCGGTAGTTTATGGATCACCTTAAAAATTACATTGCTGGCGTTTGTCTGCGCCGTGCTAATTGGGACTTTGATTGCATTTTTGTTTGTACAAAGCCGGGTGATTGAGGCGTGCTTTATGCCGTATGCCATTTTATTTCAAGTTACGCCAATTGTAGCCATTGCACCTTTGGTAATTATTTGGATTCATAATACTACATTGGCTTTAGTCGTTTGTGCCATGCTGGTCGCGATTTTCCCGATTTTAACCAATACCACGTTGGGGCTACGTAGTGTCAATGCTGGGCTGTTACATCTGTTTCAAATCAATAAAGCTTCACGTTGGCAGGTACTGCTCAAGCTGCGTGTACCCAATGCATTGCCCTATTTTTTTGGCGGGCTCCGTATCTCAAGTGGCTTGGCGCTGATCGGTGCGGTAGTTTCCGAATTTGTTGCGGGTACAGGGGGCAGCAGTGCCGGATTGGCCTATCAGATTTTACAAGCCGGATTCCAGCTCGATTTGCCATTGATGTTTGCCGCATTATTTTTAATTACCTGTACGGGACTGATTCTATTTATGCTGACGTCACTGCTCAGCCGTATCTTCTTGAACAAATGGCATGAAAGCGAGCAAGTCTAATGAATTATCTGATTAAAAATATACATGCCATCATGACCGGACAAGCCAATCAACAAGCACGATCTTCTGCAACTTCAATCCGCATTTCAAATGGCGTGATTACCGAGATAGGACATTTAAGGGCCCATTCAGATGAAACTGTTTTAGATGCGCAAGATGGTGTGGTGTATCCAGCGTGGGTGAATACCCATCACCATTTATTTCAGTCTTTGCTTAAAGGTGAACCGCAGGGATTAAATCAAAATCTGACGCCTTGGCTCGCGGCAACACCTTATCGTTTTCGTGGTGCATTTGATGAAGATACCTTTCGACTCGCAAGCCGAATTGGCTTAATTGAATTGCTCCAGTCAGGCTCTGGCACAGTGGCCGATCATCATTATCTATACTGGCCAGACATGCCCTTTGATGGCGCCGAAATTTTATTTGACGAAGCGGATCGGCTAGGCATGCGATTTGTACTTTGTCGAGGCGGTGGCACACTCACCAGAGGGCTTGAAGCTGAGTTGCCACAGGCGCTTCGACCTGAAAAATTTGAACACATCATGTACGATGTTGAGCGCTTGGTACAGCGCTATCATCAAGCCCAGCCCGATGCCTATAGACGAATTGTGATGGCGCCCACCACGGCACTCCACTCAACTACACCGCAGCAACTTCGAGAAAGTGCAAAACTCGCTCGCCATTTGGGCATTCGTTTACATTCACATCTCTCTGAAACCGTTGATTATCTGGATGCGGCAAAAGCCAAATTTAATTCAACACCAGTACAGTTTTGTGCCGAGCATGACTGGGTAGGTGAGGATGTCTGGTTTGCACATTTAGTCAAGCTCTTACCCGAAGAAATCAAGATTTTGGGGCAAAGTAAAACCGGAATAGCACATTGCCCACAAAGTAATGCCCGACTGGGTAGTGGTATCGCCGATCTGGTCACGCTTGAAGCCGCAGGGATGGCCATTTCAATCGGCGTAGATGGTGCAGCATCCAATGAGGCTGCCGATATGTTGTCTGAAACACATGCAGCATGGATGCTACAGCGTGCCCGAAAAGGAATGCTGGCACAACCTAAATATGCAGGAGGTACTTTTGAAGGCGGTGCAGACGCTGCAACCATCGAAGATGTGATCCGCTGGGGTACGCAAGGCGGTGCACAGGTACTCGGGCTTCCCAACATTGGAACACTTGAGATTGGTCAACAGGCCGATCTGGTGATTTATAACCTCAATGATCCTCGATACATGGGATTACACGATCTTGCCATTGGCCCGGTAACAAGTGCCGGACAAGCCAATATTCGGTATATGCTGATTGGCGGTAAAATCGTAATGCAAAATAATCAGATTCCCGATCTAGATTTGCATGAGCTAGCCTTTGAGGCACGTCAAGCCGTCAAAAAAATACAGGTTCGTGCAGAGCAAATGGCGCTCGCATCCTAATAAGTGCTGTAAAAAACAACAGCTCTCTACGGAGGGCTTTTTTATTTGATGCGGATATGTAGTTGATGCTTGAATCCAGTTGGTCAGCCGAGCTAGTCTTATTGGTATAGCGATAAATATATGGAAATCTTTATGATATTAAACAGCCACATTGTTGAATCAGATCATGCCACAACCAATGCACCTCTTGTGCTGTTGCACGGTTTATTTGGTAGTTTGTCAAATTTAGGGGTGATTGCGCGGGCATTAAATACCAATCATAAAATTATCCAGCTCGATTTACGCAACCATGGGGCTTCTCCACACAGTGCCGAAATAAACTATGAAATTATGGCGCAGGACGTGATCGATACACTGGATGAACTGGGTATTGCTGAGTTTTCCGTGATTGGTCATTCAATGGGCGGAAAAGTCGCCATGAAAATTGCTGGATTATATCCAGAACGTATTGCGCATCTGATTGTACTTGATGTGAGTCCCGTGGCTTATGAAGGGCATCGTCATCAGGCTATTTTAAATGCACTGAACGCTGTTCGTGCTGAACCGCACGAGCTGAGCCGTAAACAAGCCACCGAAATCATGAAGCAATATATTCATGAAGATGGCGTGATTATGTTTTTGCTGAAATCGTTTAATCAAGGCCACTGGCTTTTTAATGTCGATGCGATCAAACAGCAGTATTCTCATATTGCAGGTTGGCGTCAAATTCAGCCATGGAATAAACCGATGTTGTTGATTCGTGGTGGATTATCAGAATACGTCCTGTCCGAGTATCACGATCCAATTACAGCACAGTTCCCGCAAGCAGATATCCAAAGTATTGATGGTGTAGGCCACTGGCTGCATGCAGAAAAACCCGATGTTGTAATTGAGATGATTCAGGATTTTTTACATCAGCAAGGTGAGTCACGAACGCACTGAGTTTGGTGACGTCATGACTGCTGTAAACAAAAAGACTCGAGCTTCATTGCATCGAGTCTTTTTGTTTTACCTAATTTGTTAAAGTATTATTCAGGATCAGTCGCAGAATAAAATTTAACACCGAGCTTAATCCGATCACGTCCCTGACTCATCCGCCAGCGATTGGTATCGCGTAATGAATACACACAACCACAGTATTCCTGCTGGTAAAATTCTTCGCGTTTGCTAATCTCTAACATTCGCGTTGCACCGCCATTTTTACGCCAGTTGTAATCCCAATAAGTAATTTCAGGATAATGTGAGGCAGCGCGAACACCACAGTCATTAATCTGATTCATGTCTTTCCAGCGGGAAATACCGAGCGAGCTGCTAATCACTTTAAATCCATTTTCATGCGCATACAGGGCGGTACGTTCAAAACGCATATCGAAGCACATGGTGCAGCGTATCCCTTTTTCAGGTTCATTTTCCATGCCTTTGGCACGGGCAAACCAGTTGTCGGTGTCATAGTCACAGTCGATAAAGGGAATATTGTGTTTCTCGGCAAATCGAATATTTTCCTCTTTACGAATCAGATATTCCTTAACAGGATGAATGTTAGGATTATAAAAAAAGATCGAATAATCGATACCCGATTCAAGTAGCGTTTCCATCACTTCGCCTGAACACGGTGCGCAGCAGGAATGCAGAAGCAATTTATCTGCATTGTTAGGAAGTTCAAGTTTAATTCTAGGTTTAGTCATCAAGTCGTAAAAAGTTATCGCGTTAAAGCCATATAATTTACTCGATTTCACCTTTAATAGCATGAGTTATGTGTGATAGCGTTTTAAATTGGATGGTTTTTATGCAAATGACAGATCATATAAAAACGAACAATTAAGCTCTCGATGAAGAATAATTCATCTCTACCGACACATGAATATTGGCAATCTGATACTGGTTACGACCCTTACTTTTTGCCGTGTACAGTGCATGATCTGCGCGAGAGACAAATGATGAAATACTGTCATCAACTTGCGGAATCATGGTCGCGACCCCAACACTTAAAGTCACCTGAGACGAAATATCGCTTGAGGGATGTTGAATATCGATCTTACGAATTACATTCATGAGGCGTTTGACCTGAATGAGTGCTTCAGATTCATTGGTCATTGGAAACAACAATAGAAATTCTTCACCGCCATAACGTGCAGCTAAATCGCCACTTCGTGAAGTGAGTGACGTTAAGGCCTTGGCAATTTCACGTAAACATTCGTCGCCTTTGATATGCCCCAACGAATCATTATACGATTTAAAAAAATCCAGATCGATCATCATGATGGTGATGGGCATACTGTGTCGAACCGCACGGCGCCATTCTTTTTCAAGCACTTCATCTAGATATCGTCTGTTGGCTAAGCCAGTGAGTGAATCTTGCTGTGAAAGTGTTTCCAGTAATTCGGCCTGTTTAACCAGTTTGAGCCGATTGAGTTCAATAACGCAGTCACTTAAAAAATTTTCACGATGCTGACGATCGGTAAAGTAGGCCAGCGCCATACCTAAGAAGCTGCTAAAGGTATACGTGCGATTTAAGTAAGTCCAATCAATCGAGATGTTTGAATTAATACTAATCGTAAAACCAATTAACCCACCGACCCAACCTGCAAACAGGGCAGTATAAAAACGAAGACCAACAAAGCCGTAAATAATAATCACGGCATACATCATTGATGCATGCAGTAAGGCATTGTTTTGACCGCCTTCTAGAATATTAATGAGCGTAAATGTGATGGCAACAGCGGCAGTCGAACCGAGGCAAACATAGTAATCGAACCATTTATCAAACGATTTAAAAAAAGAGAGCAGCCAGGCACTGGTAATAATTACACCAACCCAAGCATAATTAATCAGCCAGAGTTTAATTTCAGATTGTGGAAGAACCTGAAAAATACCAAAGCTGAGTAAACTATATAAAATGAGAATAATCGGTGCACGAAAACGAAACTCATGGGCAGCTGCTTGTCGATATTGAGTGCGATAAACTTGTTCAAGTGTTTTAGGAAACCAGACAAAATTTAAGCCACGCGATAAAAGTAAGTCTATCTGCTCCTGACTTAAAATATTTGAGCCTTGTAACTTCATCGGCAGATCTCACTGTCTTAACGCAATCTCAAAATATTTTTTTAAAAGTGATTTGGATTTAAATATTGTATTCAAGTCATAATTATCATACGTTGAAATTTTAAGGATGAAAAGTAATATCTATTTTTTATATAAAACTTTATAAAACAACACGTTATTAAAATAATGATTTATTTGTAAAAATGTGAAATATAAATGTGAATGATTTAAAAATGATAATTGGTCATCATTTTAAATAATATTAATTCATTATAATTTGATAAATTGTGTATTAAATCACATTATTATAAAAATTGATCTTTATTTAAATATCGCTTAATAATTATAAAAAATAGTCAATTAAAATGAGATTTAATTCACACAAATGATTTGAAGACGTCTAGAAAAGTGATAAAAAATACAGTATTTTTCTAAATTGTATATTGTATTATCAATGCAGCATAAATGAGTTCACTGGACGAAACAGTAACAGGATTTTAAGAATGAGTGCTTATACAAAAGGAACAGCTTTAGAAATAACGTCGCATAGTCCATGGGCTCAGCAATTTTGGGACGAACTCATTCCGTATAAAGATCGCGTAAGCCAGCATCCTTTATTTCAAAACATGGCCAGCGGACAATTGAGTCTGGACTGCTTTCGTTCGGCCTTGCTTAATTTTTATCCTTTGGTCGCGCATTTTCCTTCTTACATGGCGCTGGGGTTGTCTAAAGCGATTGATTTTTCTGCTCAGGGTGTGACTGAAACCCGCAATTGGCTGATTCAAAACATTAAAGTGGAAGAACGACACCTAAATTGGTATCAAGACTGGGCAGGAGGCTTTGGTTTGAGCATTGATCAACTCAATCAAGTTCGTCCCCCAGTCGCCATGAATGCAGTCAATCATTTTTTATGGCATACCAATACCACGGGTTCTTTAGCTGAGTGCCTTGCAGCAACCAATCTGGCGATTGAATGGGCGACAGGTGATTGGTCAGTTCAGGTCTATAAAGGTATACATGCATATATTGATCACCCAGAAGTGAATATCAATAAACGTTCTCTGGCATGGCTACGTGCGCATGCGCATTACGATGATTTACATCCCTATGAAGCCATGGAACTCATCAAGCGATTGTGTGCAGATCAACCAGAATTGCAGCAAAAAGCTTTTCTTGCTGCAAAAGAAGGACTTGAATACTATGCATTGGCACTTGATGAGTGCTACAAACTGCAATCTAAAACCGCGTAATTACTTGATTTGATGCTGCTGAAGGTGCAAGCGCAGAATCCGACGTAACTCAAGCAATGCTTCTGGTGTTTCCTGAATTGAATGCCCGCCTTTAATAATTTTTTCAGATACAGCGCCGTCAAGATGGGCGCTGCTATACGGAACGATACCATCTGTAATTTGATCAGGTTCCTGACTTTTAGTGATGTTGCCCATAATTGAGTGAAACACGTAGCCTTTTGGTGGCACAACATCTTTAGTCAGTGCAATAAATTTAGATTTGTGGCTTAAATCACTTGGACCATTTTGAATGAGTCCACCGTTGATGCCATTGGTTAGGTCCTTGGCCTGATCGGTCGCATCGTTGGTGAGGGTGTCGGTCAGTGCGCCTAAAAAAGAGCTGGGCAGGCGAATAATTTTACGTGCTGCTAAAGTAAACCATCGGTCTGCATAATCTGTACCCCGGTGAGGTGCAGACATAAAAATTGCGCGGTCAAAATTTTCAATGGGTTGAATTTTAAAGCGGTTCAAAACATTTTGATCTCGCTTAAACCGTTGACGTTGATTGGTATTTAGCATCTTAAAGGCTTTATCTGATAAATCAGCCTTACTCACCAGTAATCGGCTAATAATGCCTCCCATACTATGACCAATCAGTACCGCATTGTGGTCTGCTGCATCTTGAGGGTCAAGTCCATCAAATGCCTGCTGTAACAACGCATAAATTTGATAACGGCTTTCCAAAATTGGCATATTGGTCGAGTAAAAAATTTGCCAGACTTGATAATGCTCGCGTAGTACACGATCACCCATAATATCGTTGGTGAGCCCAATCCATGCCTCAGGGCTACTGGCCAATCCATGTACCAATACAATAATTTTTTTATTGGGATTATACGGTTCGAGCTTATACAGATGCGGCATGCTTAAACGTTGATCGCGATCCAATAAGCTTAAATAAGCCAAAATTCCAAGATTATTTTCCGCCAGCCATAAACCATAAGGTGCCGAAAAATTTGCTGCTAAGGGGTAGCTTTTCCC
Organism: Acinetobacter sp. 243_ASPC; assembly: GCF_001054715.1. Taxonomy (NCBI): domain Bacteria; kingdom Pseudomonadati; phylum Pseudomonadota; class Gammaproteobacteria; order Moraxellales; family Moraxellaceae; genus Acinetobacter; species Acinetobacter sp. 243_ASPC. The sequence continues at coordinate 25,423 of NZ_JVOR01000142.1, forward strand.
CGCGACCTTAATATTTTCAGTATTGTACGGATCATAAACTTTAATCACAAATTGAGGATTATTTAAAATCTGGTCGACATTCTTGGGCTTGATCTGAGGCTCGACCACAAGTGTAACTGCCAGATAGCGCGCGTCGTGAATATTTGGATTTTGTCCACTCTTAAAGTTGTAATGTAGCGGGTCGACAATATATTTTGAAGATTCTTTACGATTTGATGGCGGGAAAACTGCAACAAACTCTGATCCAAAACCATCTCGGCGATTAATTGTGCGAAGCCCTGAAAAGTTCAGGTTATAACTCGAAATAAACTTCTCAAGAGGTTGCTTTGCAAGTTGTGGAAAATCATTAAAATTAATACGGTAAGTATTGTCACCGAGTTGAATCTGGGTTTGTACTTGTTTTTGTGGATTGCGAAGACCATACAACGTCACTTGTTTCGCAATGGCTTGATTATAAAAATCTCGAATTTGAACTTGGCGGTTATCGAATATTCGATCTTGCGGTTTTCTTTGTGTCAAAAATAAATAGGCATAACTATAGCGAATGCTTTTATCGAGCATATTCATTTGACGATCTAAACAGTTATTTTCCTGATTCGACAAATTTAGTTTTGTATTTGATTTAGCTGTTGAAGAAGGTGTTTTACAATCCGACGAGCGTTCAAGTTGCATCGATTTAGCCAGATAAATTTCGCTTGCGGCAGACAGAAATTGCTCTTCACCAATTTGTGAAATAGTTTTGAGCTCTGCAATACATGCATCGGGGTCGTTTGTACAAACATTTGCTTCTCGGCCCGACATCGACAAGACATTCAGACTCGCCTCACTCAATGCATCTTGCATCAGAATACTATTGCGCTCATTGGCAATAGTAATATTTAACGCTTGCTGCTTTACGCTCACCACTTGGCAACCACTGAGTAAGAGGGTGAGGCTTAAACTCAGTAGGCTAAGTCCTTTTAGCAATGATGGATTCGATCTCATAGCAAATAGTTCTTTTTAGATATGGTGAGTCGGCACATCATAATATGTGCAATCAATCTGGATCAAACTGAAGTACAGGGTTCTAAGAAACAACCATAAAAATAGGCTGTTGGTCAGCCTATTTTTATATACAAGAGTGAAGTGTTACTTCGGTGCAACTGCCGGGTTGGTCATGACTTGCCACACATTCCAGCGACCTTGCTTTTCGATCTCTGTAACTAAACGATCTGCAACCTCAGCTTCGTCTGGATATTTGATTTTGTAATTTTTGAGCGTTTGGACTGCATTTTTCTTTTGCTCCATTGCAATATAGTTATTTGCACTGACCAAATACGCTTCCTGTACGCCGCCTTTCATGGCTTTTTCCAAATATGGCATTGCTTCACGTTGACCACCACCTTCAGATAAACCAAAACCAAACCAGAAATTGGCTTCTGGATCATTTGGATTCATTTTGAGTAAACGTTGAGCATAAGTCAGTGATTTGGTGGTATAAGCAGAACCTAAATCGAGGTTACGGCCAAGCACACTGGCTTTAAATGCACGAATCAAAACATCAAATGAAGCATCTGGATTGGCTGCCAAAGTATCAAGTTGCGCTGAAACCTGCTTTAACTTGCTTTCATAACCACGACGCTCCTGACGATCGGTAAAACGTGGTGGATAATGGCGAGCTTTACCTTCAACAAGCTGGATAAAGTCATCAATTTCGGTGACATCCAGTTCATTTTCACCAGCCAATGCGGCATATTTCATGCTACGCGTATTATTTTTAATTGTTGGAACAATCAGTTTATTGACATCGAGCACGATCGTTTGTGTCGGATCATCCGAACGTTTTACCACCATTTTTGTTACAGGTTGAGCTGCTGCTTCTTTAAGTGCAACTTCAAATGCAGGAGGTGCATCGTAGTTAAATGGATTTAATGAATAAAATGGCGGCGAAATATCCGGCTCGGTGAACACGTAAGGTTGTGTGCTTTGCTTATTTTCTTTGACAGGAAGAGGGCTACATGCGGTTAAAACTGAAGCTGCTAACATGGTGTATGCCAAAGGCTTAAACATCATAGAGTCATCCGTAAAATTGTTGTATGAATAAAAGATCGTTGTGCAGCCAGTCTAAGAAAACCTGAGCAAACATGCAATGAGTGCCGTGTTACAGTATTAAACTAAATGGTCAAGCATCGCTCATCTTATGCTGTGCTTCACATTCACGTCGGACTTCTTCAATAATTTTAAGCTCTTCATCGCTAAATGGATGCTGATCATAGTTTTGTTTTTTAAACGTCGGATCAAGTGCAGTCAATCGCTTGCATAAAGTATTCATACGCACTTCATTTTGCTGAATACGGTCAAGCAGTACTTTCATACCTTCGAGTAAAGGATCGGTCTGGTCGCGAGTGGCTGCATAAGGTTCAAATCCAATACTTTGCGCATAGCTTTCACGGCGCATTTCTTCGGCATTTTTATCCAGATCTTTTTGAATAAATCGCGCTGCACTGCCTACAGCAGTCACACCCGCAGGAACAGGCTTGGTCACAACAGCATTTGAACCAATTTTCGCGCCTTTACCAATGATCAATGGCCCTAAAATTTTTGCGCCGGCACCGACCACTACACCATCTTCAAGCGTCGGGTGACGCTTGCCTTTATTCCAAGTTGTACCGCCAAGCGTTACGCCATGATACAGCGTGACATCATCGCCAATTTCGGCAGTTTCACCAATCACAACACCCATGCCATGGTCGATAAAAAAGCGACGACCAATTTTGGCACCAGGATGAATCTCAATTCCTGTCGCAAATCGGCTCAGAGAAGACAGCGCACGCGCAGAGCCTTTCAAGTCTTTTTTCCAGAGCTCATGTGCAACCCGATGCATGATCAGTGCATGAATACCCGGATAAGTCGTCAAAACTTCCAAGGTATTTCGTGCTGCCGGATCACGCGCAAATACGGCTTGAATGTCTTCTTTAAGCTGTTTAAACATGGGGCTGATCCTCATCCTGTTGTGTTTTTTTCCATTTGCCCTGACTGAGTGCTTGCACGCGGCTAAATACACCACGTAACAAATGATACTCCATTCGGTCGAGTTGAATACGACCAAACAAACGGCGCATACGAAGTGGAAGCAAACGCGGATTTTGTGGATCTAAAAATTCGATGTCGACCAGCATTTTTTCAAAATGAGGATAAAATTCTTCCATTTGCTGATGAGTGACCAGTGGCTCATCCCAGTCCATTGCGACACCTTCTGCAACCTGCATTTGCGCATTTGTCGTTTCAGGGGATGATGTGGTGACTCGTTCGAGTGCGGCCATTCGCATTTCATAGCACACCACTTGAATGGCTTGCGCTACGTTTAACACGCCATAGTCGGTATTGACCGGAATCGTGAGGTGATAATTTGCCAATGCCAGCTCTTCATTGGTCAGACCGCGATCTTCACGACCAAATACAATCGCAACTTGCTGTTGTTTATTCACCACGGCATCTATCGATAATTCAGCAGCCGGGCGTACATCGAGCAGTGGCCAAGGAATGGTTCTGCTACGCGCACTGGTTCCAAATACAATATGACAATCTCGAATGGCATCTTCAAGCGTATCCACAATCTGAATTTGCTCGATCAGATCTTGTGCACCTGCGGCAAGGGCATCGATATCGGGATGTGGATAGGTTTTGGGTGCAACCAATACCAGTTTTGACAGTCCCATGGTTTTCATTGCACGTAACGCACTTCCAATATTGGCTGGAAGCGTGGTATTGACCATCACAATTCGTACATGCGCCAATGATTGATTCACCAACGCATTGTCAGCATTATTCATAAAGTATCCGATTCAAATTTAAGAGTATTGAGAGACTTCTGCGTGATACAGATCCATTGCTTCATCCATCGACAGATCTTGCGGTGGGGCAATATTCGCTTTTACTGGCTCTGCCGCTTTGGCTGCTTTTGACTTCACCTGATATTCAATGTAAATCGCTTCTTTACCAAAATAATCGCGCAGTTTCACCAGTAGTTCGTCTAGTGGCGCAACCTTCCAGTTTTGCCCAAGCTGCACTTCTGCACTTGCGTAAGGCTGATCGATACACATGATGACAGGAATATGCTGGCACATATCAATATTACAATAAGGCAAAAGAATCTGTTGCAGATCGCGCGCTAAAGCAGGGGTCATCAAGTCGTCTGTTGGCTGGATGCGAATATGATTGGCACGTTTTTGACGAATTTCATTCAGACTAAATGCTTTGGTCAAGCGTGCCATCGGGCGGTCGAAGCCTTCGCGTTCGTAAATTTCGCCTTCAATCACCACCACTTGCTCAATTGCGACAATCTCTTTGAAGCGTTGAAAACGTTCATGGTTACAACTGACTTCAACTCGCGCAGTTCCGTCATCGAGCGTAACAACAATGCGGTTCGGGAAGTTGGCAACGTCGAGTACCAGTCCAGCAAAGACCGTAGTGACTCCACGACGCGTAGGTGTCAGTTCATTTAGTTTAGCTGGAATAAACGATTTTAATTCGGTACGATAAACATCAATCGGGTGACCGGTCAGATACAAGCCCAAAGTGTCTTTTTCACCTTTTAAGCGAACTTCGTCTGACCACGGTTTAACAGGTTTGGCAGGTTTGCGCTGAACTTCTTCAACTTCACCAAACAAATCCATAATACCAGTTTCACGGTTTTGGCGTGCTTGCTCCGCGGCCTGAACAGCCTCAGGCAACTGTGCCATGAGCGTTGATCGTTCAATTTGAAGACAGTCGAGAGCACCGGCACGAATCAGCGCTTCAAGTGTACGCTTATTAATTTTTTTCAAATCGATGCGGTGGCAAAAATCGAATAAGTCGGTATATGGACCTTGCTTAATACGTGAGTCAATCACCGATTGCATTGCTTGTTCGCCCACACCTTTAATGGCACCTAAACCATACACAATGGTGCGTTCATCACTGGCATGAAAATGATACAGCGACATATTTACAGAAGGTGGCATGACTTCAAGTGCGTTATTACGACAGTCATCAATCAAAAATACGATACTGTCGGTATTTTGCATTTCCGACGACAAAACCGCCGCCATAAATTCGGCAGGATAATGCGCTTTTAACCAAGCGGTATGATAGGCCACCAAGGCATAGGCAGCAGCATGCGATTTGTTAAAGCCATAGCCTGCAAACTTTTCCATATAGTCAAAAATATGGTTGGCTGTGGCTTCATCAATATCTTTTTGTGCAGCACCTTCAATGAAGATTTTACGCTGCTTGACCATTTCTTCAGGTTTCTTTTTACCCATGGCGCGGCGGAGCAAATCTGCGCCACCGAGCGTGTATCCCGCACAAAACTGTGCAGCCTGCATTACCTGTTCCTGATACACCATAATGCCATAGGTCGGTTCGAGCACACTTTCAAGTAATGGATGCAAATACTCAAATTCACCGCCGTGCATCCGGTGAATAAAGTCGGGAATCAGATCCATCGGGCCCGGACGGTAAAGCGATACGAAGGCAATAATTTCTTCAAATTTACTCGGTCGCGCTTCCTTCAGCATTTTTTTCATGCCGACGGATTCAAACTGAAACACCGCAGTCGTATTGGCGTTGGCGAACACTAAGTAGGCATCTTTATCGTCTAAAGGCACATTGGCAATTTCAAGCGGTGTCTCAAACTGGATGCGCTTATTGATATTTTGCACCGCATCTTCAATTACGGTCAGGTTTCGCAAGCCCAAAAAGTCGAATTTGACCAGACCGGCTGCCTCAACGTCATCTTTATCGTATTGTGCAACGCGGTTTGTACCATCGGCATCGCATAGGACTGCCGAGTAATCGGTAATTTTTCCGGGTGCAATCACCACACCACCGGCGTGTTTACCTGTATTGCGCGTGATACCTTCAAGCTTGAGTGCCATTTCCCAAATTTCACTGGCATCGTCATAGTCCGGATTGGACGGGTTGGTGACGATGTCTTTGAGTTGTGGCTCCATGTCGATGGCCGTCGCCAGATCCACCCCGAGCGGTTTGGTAGGCACCATTTTTGAAATACGATCGGCCAAACCGTACGATTTACCCAGTACGCGCGCAACATCTCGAATCGCGCCTTTGGCCGCCATCGTACCGAATGTCGCAATTTGCGATACTGCTTCTCGTCCATAGGTGCGAGAGACGTAATCAATTACTCGGTCTCGCCCTGCAATACAAAAGTCGACGTCAAAGTCGGGCATTGAAACTCGTTCTGGGTTCAAGAAACGCTCGAAGAGCAAATCGTAACGAAGTGGATCCAGATCGGTAATTTTTAAACTATACGCCACCAATGAGCCTGCACCAGAACCACGGCCCGGGCCAACCGGAACACCATTACTTTTGGCCCATTGAATAAAGTCCATCACGATAAGGAAGTAACCCGGAAATCCCATTTTAAGGATAATGCCCACTTCATACTCAATACGTTCATCGTAAGGTTTACGAATTTCAGGCCAGTCTTCATCGCGCATCTCTACGGGATACAAATGATTAAGGCGCTCTTCAAGACCTACTTTAGACAAATGCTCAAAATAGGTGTCGATGGTAAAACCATCTGGAATTGGATAATCTGGAAGGAAGTAAGTTCCAAGCTGTAGCGAAACATTACAGCGCTGCGCAATGTAATAAGTATTTTCAAGTGCACTTGGGATATCTGAAAAGAGTTCCACCATGTCGGCGGTGGTTTTAAAATATTGCTCGGGGCTGTAAATTCGGGGTCTGCGGTTATCAGCAAGTACGTAACCATCTGCAATACAGACGCGTGCTTCGTGTGCATCAAAATCATCACGCTCAATAAAATGAATATCATTATGCGCGACGACACCAACATGATACTTGGCCGCCAATTTAACCGCTTCACCAATATAATCTTCTTCACCCGGACGATCAGTGCGAGTTAAAGCCAAATAAACACGATTGCCAAATTTTTCTTGCCAGGCTTCAAGCAGCGGCTCTGCTTTTTGTGGATTGGACGAACACAACATTTTGCCAACATCGCTGTTTTGTCCGAGCAATACAATAATGTCGTGATGTTGTTCCAAGATCCATTCTTTTTGAACACAAGGAATGCTGAGTTGCTGGCCTTCGATATGACCACGTGACACAATTTCGGTTAAGCCTTTCCAGCCTTCATTGGTCATGGCGAGCAAGGTAACTCGTTGGTCGGGCTCATTGAGCCGAACCACACTACCTAAGATCGGTTTGATGCCTTTACTTAAACACGAGGTGTAAAACTTCACGGCCGCATGTAAGTTAGATAAGTCTGTGAGCGCCAAAGCAGGCATATTGTCTTTGACAGCAGCTTTGATGAGATCAGGTATGCGAACAATCGATTCAGTAATCGAAAATTCTGAATGAATACCAAGATGAACAAACTGCATAAACCTATCCTTAACACGACCGCCAAATATTCTAACACGCTCTGTCTGAGACAGTTGTCTAATATTTTGGCATTAAAACATCTTCGTAAAGACAAATCAGATTATAAAATAAAAAAACCGATGTATAGACATCGGTTTTTTTGAGGCTAATTGCGCTTAGTATTGCCAGAACATACGCTGAATTTCTTTTGCGTCATTGGTTTTGGTCAGTGCAAGTGCAGTTAGCAGACGTGCTTTTTGTGGATTTAAGTCATGTGCAACCACCCAGCCGTATTTGTCGTCTGGTTGTTCAGCATTACGTAGTACAAAGCCTTGCGGTACACGTGATGAACGTACCACTTGAATGCCTTGCTCATCATGCAATTGCTTTAATGTTGGCACAATATAGTTACCTACAGAGCCATTACCTGTACCCGCATTTACAATTCCTTTTACACCAGCCTTGGCATAGGCAAGGTAAGCATCTGGAATCATTGAGTCAGAACCATATACGATTTGAACCAAAGGTAACTGGTCGCCTTTAATATTTTCGATATTAAATTCTGAAGCATTAGTATGGCGCTTAACAGAACTTCTAAACCAGTAAGGCTTACCTTCAACCAGTGTACCCAAAGCACCCCATTGGCTGCCAAAAGCATTGGTATGAATGTTGATTGCTTTGGTTACATCACGTGCAGCAAAGATCGAATCATTCATCATGACTAAAACGCCTTTGTTTTTTGCTTCATCAGATGAAGCTAGAGCAACTGCGCTATAAAGATTGAGCGGACCATCAGCAGAAAGTGCTGTAGATGGACGCATTGAGCCAACCAGTACAATCGGCTTGTCTGTATGAATGACTAAATTCAAAAAGAATGCAGTTTCTTCTAGCGTGTCCGTACCATGCGTAATGACGATACCGTTTACAGATGGCTTTTTGACAAGATCATTCACTTGGCGAGCAAGGGAGAGTAGTTCTTTATCGGTAATGCTTTCAGAAGCAATTTGTAGCGCCTGAACACCAGTGACATTTGCTAAATCTTTGATTTGCGGCACTGCATTGATGAGTGCATCGACTGGGACTTTTGCTGCTGTATATGTTGCGCTATTGGTTGAGCTTGCGCCAGCGCCTGCTATCGTTCCACCTGTTGCAACGACCACTACATTATTTTTTGCATATAGTGATACAGATGCTGCAAGAAGCGTTAATCCTAAACCGAATGATTTAATAGCCTTATTAATCATTTATGACAATCCTGTGTTTTGATCTTCCATCGAATAGCAATGTCTATGCCAGACATTTCGGCTATTATTTGAATTTTGATCAATTAAAGCATTGGCATTTTATTTTTTAAATTAAATTAAAAGAACGCATTAATTTTAACGAGAAATACATGAATCTTATCTATGCTATTTCGAGCGTACTGATAAAAATAAAGTGAAAAAACAAAGTATTTAGTCTACAAAAAGTATTTTTGCACCAAATTGGAATGTTGTTGCTTTATCTTGGTGCGTAAATGGCTTTTTTATAAACCGTATAAAAAATAAAAAAGCAATGTCGAACTTCGACATTGCTTTAAATTTTCTTAATTAACGACGATTTGCTAAAAAACGAGATAGACGGGTAATTGCTTCTCTTAACTCATTTTCTGCAGGCAAGAATACCAGACGGAAATGGTCAGGAGTCGGCCAGTTAAAACCGGTACCTTGAACCAGTAGTACTTTCTCTGCACGAAGAAAGTCTAGCATCAGTTGTTCATCGTCTTCTACGGGATACATGTTTGGATCGAGTTTTGGGAAGCAATACATGGCACCTTCCGGTTTTACACAACTCACACCCGGAATTTCATTGAGCATTTCCCACGCAATATTGCGTTGTTCGTATAAACGACCACTCGGGCGAATCAAGTCGTTAATCGATTGATAGCCCCCTAGCGCAGTTTGAATGGCATATTGTGCCTGATGGTTGGCACACAAGCGCATTGAGGCCAGCATGTCTAGTCCTTCAATATAATCTTTCGCGCGTGATTTATCGCCTGTAATAGCCATCCACCCTGAACGATAGCCCGCAACACGATAAGATTTTGATAAGCCGTTAAATGAAATGCACAACTGATCGCCAGCAAGTGCAGCAACAGACACATGCTCAATGCCATCGTAAACGATTTTATCGTAGATTTCGTCTGCAAATAAAATCAGGTCATATTTTTTTGCTAATGCCACAATTTGTGCCAAAACATGACGTGGATAAACTGAACCTGTCGGGTTGTTTGGATTGATAATCACAATACCACGTGTATTGGGTGTGATTTTACTTTCCATGTCGGCAAGATCAGGATACCAGCTATTTTCTTCATCACATTTATAGTGAATGGCGGTTCCTCCTGAAAGGTTTACCGCAGCGGTCCAAAGTGGATAGTCTGGCATAGGCACGAGCATTTCATCGCCGTCGTCGAGCAAGCCTTGCATAGCCATGACAATCAGTTCTGATACGCCGTTGCCGACATAGACATCGTTGACATGCATATCACGGATGCCTTTTTGCTGATAATACTGGCAAATGGCTTTACGTGCAGGGAAGATGCCTTTTGAGTCGGTGTAACCAATCGCATTAGGTAAATTTAGTGCGACATCATTAATAATTTCTTGTGGTGCTTCAAATCCAAACGGAGCAGGATTGCCAATATTGAGCTTAATAATTTTATGTCCTTGTTCTTCCATTTCATTGGCCGCTCGTAACACAGGACCACGAATGTCGTAGCATACATGCTCGAGCTTAGAAGACTTTTTAATTTCTCGTGGGGTTTGGGTCGTGTTCGTCATTTTGAGGGTCTCAGAAGGAGGAGGGTTCACTTTTGCATAACGATATAAATAGCTTTTAAATGTTTCAGTTGTAACCAAATCAAGATCATGCTGGTCTTTGAGTAAAGTCACAATTTTTTCATGCGTATAACCGAGCTGTTGATATTGTTTAATCACAGGCAGTAGGTTTTTAAAAATAACGCTCTTTTTTTGAGACATTTTTTTATCCTTAGCAAGAATGGACAAAGATTAACATGTATTTTGCTTACAATGAAGCATTGGTTACATAACTACTGCTTACTTAAAAAATAATATTGCTTACTTTTTGCTTTTGGTTCAATTATACGTGTTTTGTAAATTGTGCATGAAACACTAGAAATTTTAGATTGAATGACGTAAATATAAGATTATCCTATTTTAAACAGCAAAATAGCTAGGGAAACTATCATGGGAAAACTCAACAAAACAGAACGAGAATGGCAAAGAGAGTTATCACCAGAAGAGTACCGAATCACGCGACAAAAGGGCACTGAGCCTGCTTTTACAGGTCAGTACTGGAATACAAAGCAATCGGGTACCTATGTATGTCGTTGCTGCGGTGCAGAATTATTCTCTTCAATCACTAAATATGATAGTGGCTGTGGCTGGCCAAGTTTTTATAAACCGATTAACACCACCGCAATAGAGGAGCATGACGATTTATCGCATGGAATGGTTCGAACAGAGATTGTTTGTCATCACTGCGACGCTCATTTAGGGCATGTTTTTGAAGATGGACCACAGCCGACAGGATTGCGATATTGCGTAAATTCGGCGTCATTACAATTAAAAACCGACGAGAAGAATGATGAGGAAACTTATCCATGACCAACCTTTATCAATTTGAAGCAGATTTACTTGAGGGAGAGACGAAGTCACTTGCCGATTATCAGGGCAAAGTACTTTTAATCGTAAATACTGCAAGCAAATGTGGTTTTACGCCACAATTTGCTGGTTTAGAAAAAATTTATGAAAAATACAAAGAACAGGGTTTTGAAGTTTTAGGTTTTCCATGCAACCAGTTTGGAGGGCAAGATCCAGGTTCAAATCAGGAAATTGGCTCATTTTGTCAACGCAATTATGGCGTAAGCTTCCCGATGTTTGCCAAGGTTGATGTTAAAGGTCCAGAAGCACATGCGATTTTTCGCTATCTTACCCGTGAAGCAAAAGGGATTTTGGGCAGCGAAAATATCAAATGGAACTTTACTAAGTTTCTTGTTAGCCGTGACGGGAAGGTGTTGAATCGTTATGCACCAACCACAAAACCAGAAAGCCTAGAAGAAGATATTGAGAAAGCTTTGGGTAATGCATAAGTTTAATGCTTGGCTTTTTTAATGTTGAGTCATTCAGGTAATCTGTTCTGGTCAGATGCTCGCATGCCTTATGTGGAAACGCGTAAGGCATGTACCAGTCGAATTTGCTACAATGGGCATCGGTAGGTTTGTACGACAATATCAATAGCAGTTCCAATACCAATAATGGTTATTTGGTTGCCGGATTGCCACGTACATTTATGCTCAGTGCAAGTTTTGATTTCTAAGAAAAAAGCCTCCCAATAGAGAGGCTTTTTTTAAGCTTGATTGATTATAAAATTTTCTTTAATCGTGCCACAACTTGTTCACATTGTGCCAGATCTGCGACCAATGCCATACGTACATGATTTTCACCCGGATTACCTGTTGCAGTATCACGCGAAAGATAACGACCTGGCAAAACCTTGATGTGGGCTTTTTCCATCAGCATTTTGGCAAAGGCTTCATCGTTATCGACTTGCAACCAGTAATAAAAACCCGCATCAGGCTTTTGAAGCGGTAGCAAACCGCCTAATTCTGACTGAAACATGTCGAATTTCGCGCGATATTGCTGGCGGTTTTCTTCAACATGTACTTCATCGTTCCATGCGTAAATAGAAGCCAATTGATGTTGAACCGGCATTGCCGCACCATGATAGGTACGGAACTGTAAATAAGGCTTGAGCAATGCTGCATCACCCGCCACAAAACCAGAGCGCATACCCGGTAAATTTGAACGCTTGGATAACGAATGGAAAACGATACAGTTTTTATAGTCATCGCGCCCAATTTCGGCACATACTTCCAATAAGCCGACAGGTGGCTGGTCAAACCAGAGTTCTGAGTAGCATTCATCTGATGCAATCACAAAATTATACTGATCGGACAGTTCAATCAGTTTTTTAAATTTCTCTTTTGAGAGTACTGCACCTGTTGGATTTCCAGGTGTACACACAAACAGCAAAGCTGTTTTTTCCCACACTTCGGCAGGAACGGCATCAAAGTCACCTAAATAGTCATTTTCTGCTGTACAGTTGATGAAATACGGTTTTGCGCCGGCAAGTAATGCTGCACCCTCATAAATTTGATAAAAAGGATTAGGCATGACCACATAAGGTGCTTCGTCACGATTGATCAGCGCCTGTACAAAAGAAAAAATTCCTTCGCGTGTACCTGTGACCGGTAAAATCTGTGAGTCTGCACTGATCTGGTTTAGTTTAAAACGACGCTGTAGCCAATTTGCAATACTGTCACGTAGCTCTGGCAAACCTTTACTGTTTGGATAGGTTGAAAGATGATTAAAATGTTCCACGATTGCTTGTTTTACAAAAGCTGGTGCAGGATGTTTTGGCTCCCCAATCGATAATGGAATTAAAGGGAGGTCTGCGGGCGTAATATCCTTAAAAAGGGCATTCAGCTTTTCAAATGGGTAAGGGTGCAGTAAAGACAAGCTAGCGTTCATGAAACAGTTACCAGTAAAAATATTAATGTTGAATCGCGATTTGGCTCGAAGCCTCATCTAGTGCAGATTTTAGTTGCGCTGCAAACAGAGTGGCTTCATCGGTAGTCATCGGTTGGCCATCTTTTTTGGTGACAAAGAAAATATCCTCAGCGCGTTCACCCAGTGTCGCAATCTTTGCTGAATGAATATCTAATCCTTGCATCATAAACAAGCCACCTACACGAGCCAATAAGCCCGGCTGGTCAAGCGTTGAGATTTCCACCATATTTTGTTGCAGTGCTTCATTGAGTGTGACATCTACTGTATTTTCAATGTCAAAATGGCGTAATTGACGCGGAATACGGCGCTGCATTAGTCCAGGATACTTGTCAGATTGACTCAGTGCCTGCACCAAAGCCGATTTTACAGTGTGCTCCCGGTCTGGATCGGTGAGCAGGGTGCCAAAACGATCTAAGACCAAGTAAGTATCTAAACTAAATGCTTTGGTGGCAGTAATAATCCGTGCATCTTGTACATCCAGATTCATACGATCTAACACCGCCACAGTGGTGGCAAAAAGGTTAGGTTTATCTTGTGTATAAATAAAGATTTGTACCGCGTCTTGTGCAGATTGGCGGTGTGCACGAAGCAACACCAGTGGTGCGGAGTTATCGCCGTGAAGTAAAATAGCACGCGTATGCCACGCGATTTCATCTGCTGACTCTTTGAGGAAGTATTCATCACCAAGCTCTTGCCAGACCCGTTCGACTGCATCAAGTGAAAACTCATTGACCAGTATTTCACTCGCAGTAAACTTGGTGTCTTCAATCAGCATTTGATAGTCGACTGGGCGGCCCAAACCTGAACGAATCACATCACGTGAATACGTGTATAACTGACGCATTAATGAGGCGCGCCAAGTATTCCAAAGCTTTGGATTGGTGGCATTAATATCAGCGACGGTAAGTGTATATAAGTAGTCAAGATGTTCCATGTCACCGAGTTTTTCAGCAAACTCTTTGATGACATCTGGATCTGAAATATCTTTTTTCTGTGCAGTGAGCGACATTAACAAGTGGTTTTGAATCAACCATGCGACCAGTTTGCATTCACGTTCGGTGAAACCATGCGCTCGGCAAAATTCGATCGCATCTTCTGCACCCAATTCACTATGATCACCGCCGCGGCCCTTGGCGATATCGTGAAAAATAGCAGCCAGATAGACAATATCACGACGTGCCAAACGCTGGAATACGGAGCTTACCACTGGAAAGTGCTGTGCAAATTCAGTTTCTTTGAATCGATTAAGATTACGAATCAACAATAAAGTATGCGCATCGACCGTATAGATATGAAATAGGTCGTACTGCATGAGGCCCATGATTTGACCAAACGCAGGAATATAATTACCTAAAATTCCATAACGTTTCATATCGACCAGTGTGTCGTATAGGCGGTATGGCGAGCGGATAATGGCCATAAATAGGGCTTGATGCGCTGGATTGTCTCGAAATTCTTGATCAATACGCTTTGCGGCCATAATTAATAAGCGCAAGGTTCGCGCACGAATTCCTTCAATTTCTGGACGATTGGCCAGCAAATAGAAAAGCTCTAAAATAGCACTCGGATTCTCAGAAAAAACTTTATGATGCTGAACGGCAAGTTTTTTGTCTACGAGCTTAAAATTTTCATTAATTTCTTCGATTTTACGCTCGTAATTGGGAAGTCGAGGCGTAATGACTGATTCATTAAAATAAGCCAATAGCATTTCATTGAGTGTAGAAATTTGCTGGGCAGTGCGGTAGTACCGCTTCATAAATTGTTCAACCGCATAGTTGGCTGGCTGACCGTCAAGGCGGGTATATCCAAATTTGGCTGCAATTTCACGCTGATGATCAAACAGTAGCCGGTTTTCATCACGTTTGCTGAGTCGGTGCAAGTGATGACGGATTTCCCATAAAAAGCTTTCTGCTTCCTCAAGAATCTTGAGTTCGTACTCGGTAATAAAGCCTAAATGCACCAAATCATAGATCCGATTCACACGGAAATGGCGTTTTGCGATCCATCCAATTTGATTCATATCGCGAATGCCACCAGGTGCATTTTTAATATCAGGCTCAAGGTTGCTTTCGGTGTTATTGTGCTGGGCATGCCGTTTTGCTTGCTCTGCCATTTTGGCATCGAAGAAGGTTTTGTCGGTCCAAGTTTGTGAAACAATTCGGCGGGGCCATTTAGCTAAATCTGGATTGCCGGTAATAAGTCGCGCTTCAATCAGCGTGGTTGCAACGGTCAGATCATTGGTGGCCTGTTCAACGCAGTTTTGAATAGTACGAACGCTGGTGCCGGGTTTAAAATTTCCTACATCCCAAAGCGATGAAATAAATGTCGAGATCTGTTTTTCTAGCTCTGGATCAATTTCATCTTCTGCCAAAATCATGATGTCGACATCGGAGTAGGGCAGCATTTCCTTTCGGCCATAGCCACCCACTGCAAAAAGCCCCAAACGTGATTGATCAAGTCCGGCATGTTTCCACAAAAATATCAGGGCTTCATCAATCAGATTAGATCGTGCAATGACGACATCACGAATGGAGTGTCCATTTTCATAATACTCCTGAATCTGCTGTTCGACATCTGCACGCCATTGATTAATTGCCTTGATATCGTGATGACTGGTGACATAATCCAGCAGCGGTGAAGTAATAATCATAAAAATGGACTCATATTAAATTGAATGATTATTCAGGAAGTACAACATGAACCTGATCGGCTGCTTGCTGTGCCAATGTGCGAGCTGCGTCAGTCGTTTCTGCGCGTGCAGTGGCAACGCCCATACGACGACGTTTAAAGCCTTCTGGTTTACCAAAGAGGCGCAAATCCGTATCTGGATGCGACAGTGCTGTATTGAGTTGATCAAAACTTAAATTATTTGCATCTGTTCCCGCATAAATCACGGCACTGGCCGCTACGCTGTGGCGCGCTGTGTTTACAGGCAGCCCTAAAATGGCACGCGCATGTAATTCAAATTCGCTTTGAAATTGTGAAGCAAGCGTAACTAGCCCGGTATCGTGTGGACGTGGTGATACTTCGCTAAACCAGACATGATCACCTTTGACAAACAGCTCAACACCGAAAATACCGCAACCGCCAAGTGCTGTGGTGACTTTATTTGCAATGCGTTTAGATTCTGCTAGCGCCGCATCTGTCATTGGTTGTGGTTGCCAGCTTTCAACATAATCACCTGCGTCTTGGCGATGCCCAATCGGGTCACAGTAATGTGTTTCGATTTGGCCTGTTTGAGGGTTTTTGGCACGTACGGTGAGTAGGGTAATTTCAAAATCAAAATCAATTTGAGATTCTACAATCACTTTACCCTGATTTACCCGACCACCAGTTTGTGCATATTCCCATGCAGCATCGACTTCTTCAAAGCTCTTAACTCGTGATTGACCTTTACCGGATGACGACATGACAGGTTTTACAAAGTTTGGATAACCAATGTCATCGCAGGCTGCCCGGAAGCTTTCTAAAGATTCGGCAAAGCGGTAGGCTGAGGTTGGTAAACCTAATTCTTCAGCAGCCAAGCGTCGAATGCCTTCGCGGTTCATAGTCAGGTTGACTGCTTTTGCCGATGGAATAACGGTTGCAGTTTGATTACGCTCAATTTCAAGCAATACTTCAGTGGCAATTGCTTCAATTTCAGGCACGATCAAATGCGGTTTAACGTCTTCGATGAGTTTTTTAAGTTCGACCGGATCGGCCATATTGAGCGTATAACAATAATGCGCTACTTGCATTGCTGGTGCATGATCATAACGATCTGCCGCATGAACTTCGACACCAAGACGCTGTAATGAAATCACAACCTCTTTACCAAGTTCTCCCGAACCTAACAGTAACACTTTAAATGCAGAAGATTGAAGGGGAGTACCAATTGTGACGCTCATGCGAATCATCCATGCAAGAAGTAGGGCTTTTAAGCATAACAGAACTTTTACTGGATTGACGCCTTGATTCACATAAATTAGTGACTTTTGTTGTCTAATAAATAATCTAATAAAATGAGCAAATTCAACACTAATTTAAAAAATAGTTCAGACGTTTACTCGATAATTTAATTTCAGTTCATCAGCAGTTTTTCCTCGAATTCCCCAGTTTTCTTGTGGTGTCTCAAAAATAGTGATTTCAATATCCTGTGGTGAGATTCCACTCTCAGATTCAATGTTCTTAAAAATTTTATTGATCAGTTGTTTTTTACTTTCAACATTGCGCCCGCTAAACATCGAAATTTCAATGATGACATATAGATCGCTTCGATCTGAGGGATAAATAAAATCTTCTTTTTGCATTTTAATAAAGCGTTGGAAACATTTCTCAACAGGATATTGCAGTGCTTCGACAAGTGCGTCATGTATAGCTTTTGATAATTGAGATCGATATTTATCTATTGTATCTGCTAGAGCATAGATTTTAATTTGAGACATATAAATAAAAGACCTTGTTTTAATTAATCTAAATGATTGATCACATATTGATTTTTAAACCTTATAAGGTCTTAGCTTGCCTTGCAAGCGTATGTAATTGCAAATAAAAAATCAATGATTGAGTATTATCGCTGAATTCACTAGCATAGAGCCGAATGTTCAGATGGATAATCGTGGATAATGATCTCAACGCTTAAAACTTCTGGTTTAATTTCATGTGTTTTATTTGGACTGGTTGTGTCTGGTTGTAGCCAAGACCATACATCGGGTTCAAAAGAAAAAGTTGAAATTAAAGCTGCACCAAAATTGACCAATGATGCAACAACCTATGCAAATGAAGCGTGGAAGCTGATCAATCAAATCGATCCTATTGTTTATGATGGCAAAAAAGATGAGATTGAAGAGCAGGTAAGAAAGCCATTGCGTAAGCTTAGTACCGACTGGCGCATTAATGTCAAAATGACTGACTCAGTTACAGAGGGCAAGTATGCTTTATGTCGTAAAGCACTGACTTCACTGGATACATGGTCACGTGAAGTGATCACGGGTAGCTCCACACTTGCGCAGCGACAAGCTGATTACGAGCGAGACAAAGCACAATGTAAAGATGCGATAGCTAATCCTGCATTGGGTAATACAGATCCGAAGCGATAAACGATATAAATAAAAAAGCGAGTTGATCTCGCTTTTTTATATTCAATATGTTGATTAAGATTTGGTTTTTGCTGGTTCAGTTTTAGCAGGCATTGCCGTTGTCATTGGTTTGCTTTTTTCAGCCATCATTTTCTTGTCGGTTTTCGCGGCCATTTTTTTACCGCTAACTGCTACACATTTTCCACCTTTATGGTGTGGGCCAGTTCCGCCTTGTAATTCAGTGCCTTTAGGACAAGCAAAAGCGGTGGCACTTAACATCGCGAAAGAAGCCGCAAGCAGTACCGTTGAAATCTTTTTCATTGTATATCTTCTATTCATGGGGCGTTAGTGCCTGTTTTTGAGCTTAATCTGTTTTATTCATAATTAAATTAAAAATTTGTTGATCAAAAGATAAGTTTTCTTGTTGTTTATTTGTCTTAATTTTGCTTTTAATATCAGGTTAAGCTTCATCACGTTTGATGTGAAGTTGGCTTTCAAATACTTTATATTTGTTTGTCAAAAAGTTCGCTTATACATAAATTAAATACGTTCATGCAGCGAACGTATTCGCTACATGAAAGTAGTTTACTATCAATGACCATCAGCTTGCTTTGGCAATTTCGATCACTACTTTGCCTTGTGTTTTGCCGTGCTCGGCCTGATGCAAACCATTTTCCAACTCATCCAGTGTGATCACGTTTTGAATCATCGGGTCGAGTTTGCCATTTGCCATAAGGGTAGCTAAGAATTCACCACCAGCAGCAATGTCACGTAGATTTTCATCATCGCCGTGTTGATAGGCAAAACCTAAAGCCACTTCATGAATTGAAATCGCTTTGGTAAAAGAAGGAATTGGATTCTGATCAATCCGACCTGATACCGAAATCAAATGTCCATTATGACGCAGCACTGTTGCAAGTTGTTGAGAGGTTTCAGATGAAATCAAATCAATCACCGCATCCACACCGCGACCTTCAGTGAGCGCATGAATGCGTTCAACAATATTGTCTTGTTTGTAATTGATGATGTGGTCGGCACCAAGTGCTTTGATGCGTTCTGGTTCGCTAGAGGCAGTAGCATACACTTCCAGACCCATGAGCTTAGCCAGTTGCACAACAAAACCACCGACACCGCCACCCGCACCATTCACCAAAATTCGCTGACCTGCATGAAGTGGTGCCTTACGATATAACGCTTGCCAAGCGGTAATACCGGCACATGGAATAGTCGCGGCCGCATTAAAATTAAGCTGTTCCGGTATTGCACTGATACTATTTGCATCAACCACAACATATTCTGCAAAACCACCCCAGCGCCATAAATTGGTTAGACTGATGACTCGGTCGCCTTTTTTCCAAGTGGTGACGTCATGCCCTACAGCATCGACAATACCAGCAGCATCAATTCCCAAAATATGGGGTAATTTAAGAGTTGTACCGTTTTTGGCAAACTTGTAGTCGACCGGATTAATACTCGAACTCATCACTTTAATACGAACTTCACCAGCAGCGGGTTCGGGTATCTCGATATCGGTTTCGACATGCAGCGTGTAAGGCGTTCCGACTTGAGTTAAAACTAATGCTTTCATGTGATTTTCCTCGGTCTTAAGTAGTGACTATCATTCATTAAAATTCTGATGGGAGTAGATAGCACTCCATTAGAGTGCTTTTTCAAGAATTTGACGACTGATTGCCAAAGTCACATCACTGTGTTCGCCCAAAGCGGTCATACCATGATGCTCAAGTTGAGCCACAACCTTGTCGATTGCTTCATTACCTAAGTCATAATCGCCAAGTTGAGTTGGAATTCCCATTGCTTTAAAAAATGCTTTGGTTTGCTCAATGGCAGCATCAATACGCGCTTGCTCTGATCCTTCACGGATCTGCCATACACGTTCTGCATATTGTAGTAACTTGGCCGCTTTACTTTCGCGTCTTACACTTAGGTTTGCTGGCAATACCACGGCAAGTGTACGTGCATGGTCAATCTCGTACAGTGCGGTGAGTTCATGACCGATCATATGTGTCGACCAGTCTTGCGGGACACCTGCACCGATTAGACCATTCAGTGCAAGGGTTGCTACCCACATTAAATTGGCGCGTGCTTCATCGTCTTTTTCAGCGCTTAAAACACGTGGGCCAATTTCAATCAGGGTTTGTAACAATCCTTCGGCCATTCGATCCTGAATATAACCGCCTGCTGGATAAGTCAGATATTGCTCCATGACATGGGTAAAGGCATCGACTACACCATTGGCCAATTGACGCTCTGGCAAAGTATAGGTTTTAAGCGGATCAAGAATTGAGAACTGCGGAAATACATGGGTACTGTTAAAAAACAGTTTGTCTTGAGTTTCACCACGGGTGATTACAGCGC
This sequence comes from Acinetobacter sp. 243_ASPC, assembly GCF_001054715.1. Taxonomy (NCBI): domain Bacteria; kingdom Pseudomonadati; phylum Pseudomonadota; class Gammaproteobacteria; order Moraxellales; family Moraxellaceae; genus Acinetobacter; species Acinetobacter sp. 243_ASPC. The sequence continues at coordinate 45,857 of NZ_JVOR01000142.1, forward strand.
CCGCATTCATTTCAGAACCAGTAGCCGGTAGCGTCAGTACACAACCAAATGCCAGTGCTTGTTCTACGTCGGCACCCTGATTTTTAAGGATGTTCCATGGTTCGCCCGTGTACAAGGCTGCCGCTGCGATAAATTTGGTACCATCAATGACAGAACCGCCACCCACAGCAAGCAAATAATCAATATCGTTGCTTTTGATTAGCTCTACTGCGCGCATAAGTGTTTCATAGCGTGGATTTGGTTCTACACCACCAAATTCCTTTACAATACGGTGCCCTAACACATCACGAATTTCTCTGAGTGTTCCTGTTTTTTCCGCACTTTGTCCGCCATAAATCATCATGATGCGCGCGTCGGAAGCAATTAACGTCTCAAGCTGTTCGACAGAATTTTGACCAAACACAATTTTTGTTGGGTTGTAAAATGTGAAATTTTGCATGGAGATTCCTCTAGATTTTAGGTGAGTGTTGGGTTTGAGTAGCAAGTGCTTTAAGTAACGCTTGTGCGAGCGCATGGTCTGAATATGGGTTTTGACCCGTAATCAGTTCACGGTCAATCACAACATGTGGTTGCCATGCCTTGGCAAACTGCATATTGCCGCCTGCTTTTTTCATCGCGTTGGCTGGGTAATAGCGTAATTTGTCGCCGTGAAGTGAGTTTTCAAACACGTGTTCTTCTTCATTCGAGAAAATGGTCATTTGATAACCATGATAGATCCAACCCTCAGCATTCATTTTTTGATTTTGGATCAGTGACTGTTCAAATGCCTTAGGATCTTTTTGCGCAGCTAATAAGGTAATCGGGCCATGACAAATCGCTGCGGTTGGTTTGCCTTTGCGATGAAAGTGTTGCAGGGTGGTACCCACCATCGGATTATTCGCTAGGTCAATAAGTGGTGCATGTCCACCCGGAATGAATATAGCTGAATAGCGATCAAGCCCTTGTTGCATCACATCTTGTAATGAACGCACGTTCTGCGCTTGAGTCAATTGTTCAGTCAATTTTTTGATTCGCAGCATTTCATTGCGATTTTTTCCAAAATAGACTGGATCAATCGAGCGGACGTCTGGCTTGGGTACATTACCTTTTGGGGTGACAATTGTCAGGGTGTATCCTGCTTTGATGAGGGCATCGGCTGGCACACCAAACTCATTGACATAATAACCCGACGGAAACGATTTCTTTCCTTGTAGTGGAAGCTCGGTTTCACTCGAGAGTAACACCAGAACTTCACCTTTAGATGCGGCGTGCGTGAATGATGCCGCAACCATCAGCAACAAGGCAAAAATACGAAATAAACGTGACAGAAACATGTTTTCTCACTAACCAAATATGTTGCAGTTATTTCAGCCTTAAATCAGGCATCTTTTGTAACTGCAACTTTATTAGAGTGATAAATAAAGATAAATTAACCGAATGGTAATTTATTTATTACATTAGAGAATAAATGCGACATTTTGATTCGGTCCAATTGGCCAGCATAGAATTGTTCTGTAAAGCGGCAGAGCTGGGAAGTTTTACCGCTGCGGCAGAAGGTTTGGGCATTACACCGGCTTCAGTCAGCCGTTCTATCGGACGTTTGGAAGCAAGGCTCGGTGTGCGCCTTTTTGCGCGAACTACACGTAGTATTAAGCTAACGTGTGAAGGGGAGCTTTATTATCAACACTGTCAGCAGGCACTGGAGCAAATTTCAGAAGTAGAGCGCATGATTACAGGCGATCAGCACAGTCCAAGTGGTACATTAAGGATTAGTGTTGGAACACCGTATGCTCATTATCGGCTTCTGCCTCTGCTGCCTAAATTTCAGGCAAAATATCCACAAATTGAAATTGAGCTAAATATCTCCAATCGAGTCATCGATTTTGTGGAAGAAGGTTTTGATCTGGCCATTCGTTTGGGTATTCCCAAAGACTCCCGACTCATTGCGCGTACGCTTGAAGATGCAACCTTGGGCGTTTTTGCTGCTCCTGAATATTTACAACAATATGCTGAACCCAAAACGGTTGCAGCGCTTGATCAGCATCAGTGCATTCAGTTTATTCTGCCCAGTACAGGCCGCGCCATGCCATGGATTTTTAAAGATAGCCACGGCAATGATTTCAATTACGGCTTTAAAAGTCATCGACGGGTTTATGATGATGTTATGGGGTGTTTGACATGGGCAAAAGCAGGAGGTGGTTTGTTTCAGATTTATCACTTTATCGCACAACCAGCAGTTGAGCGCGGCGAATTGGTTGAGGTACTTAGCACTTTAACGCCTAGGACTCGTCGCTTTTCTATTTTGTATCCACAAAATCGGCACATGTCTGCAAAAATCCGTATATTTGTAGATTTTTTAATGCAGGAAATTGCAGCACTTCAGCATCATGCATCATGAGAATTTGCATGGCTAAGCCGTTCTGTTACGCTTTCTTTTAAATTGAAGCTATAAAAGCTGGACTGCATGATGTTTTATTGCATTTTGAAGCAGCATAAATAAATCGCAATCCAGCACAGAGGATCAATCGGTCATATTAAACGAAGAATTAAAATTACCAGTCCTGTGATTAAAATCAAAATACCAAGCAGCAATCGAAACACATGAAAAAGGGGCATTTCATACAGACCTGTTGTTGTGTACAAATGAGTTAACTCCTTATTTCAATGTATCCTGATAACGATGATTGACTTCATCCCAATCAATCACTTGATAAAATGCCGCGATATATTCAGGGCGACGATTTTGATACTGTAAATAGTAAGCGTGTTCCCAAACATCTAGACCCAAAATAGGCGTGTTGCCATGCATGAGTGGTGAGTCCTGATTGGCGCTGCTTTCAACCACCAGCGTTTTTTGTGGTGTTACACTGAGCCATGCCCAACCACTGCCAAAGCGAGATAACGCGGCTTTGGTAAAAGCTTCTTTAAATGCATCAAAGCCACCTAATTGTTGTTGTATTGCATCGGACACAGGGCCATGGGGTTCACCACCACCTTGAGGGCTCATGATCGTCCAAAACAGACTGTGGTTGGCATGACCGCCAGCGTTATTGATCACGGTATGTTTTAAATCGCTTGGCACCTCATGCACCTTTGTAACCAGATCTTCAACTGACAATTTTTCCCATTCAGTGCCTTCAATCGCAGCGTTGATATTATTGATATAAGTTTGATGATGCTTGGTGTGATGAATCTGCATCGTTTTGGCATCGATATGCGGTTCAAGTGCGTCATAGGCATAATTCAGTGCAGGTAAGCTATAGGCCATGGGGTGTTATCCTTTGAGATATTTTAAGTCGTTCTTTCCATGTGAGTTTAGGCGATGGATTAGAATATGTAAATATATTGATAATGATTATCATTGTAATTATTATTTAAAAAATGTTTATAAATCTAAAAAAGGCCAGCATGAGCTGGCCTTTTTTGAACGAATATTTTATACGTTAAAACGGAAATGCAGCACATCGCCGTCTTGAACAACATAGGTTTTACCTTCAAGACGCCATTTACCCGCTTCTTTGGCACCTGCTTCGCCGTTGTACTGCACAAAGTCGTTATAGGCAACACATTCTGCACGAATAAAGCCTTTTTCGAAGTCGGTATGAATCACACCGGCTGCTTGAGGTGCAGTCGCACCTACTTTTACGGTCCATGCACGTACTTCTTGTACACCGGCAGTGAAGTAGGTTTGTAAACCAAGTAGGGCATAACCTGCACGAATTACAACATTCAGGCCTGGTTCTTCCATTCCCATAGCTTCTAAAAATTCGGCACGGTCTTCATCTTCTAGCAATGAAATTTCGGCTTCAATCTGATTGCATAGCGGCACGACAATCGCATTTTCTTCTGCTGCTAATTTTTTAACGGCATCAAGATGCGGGTTATTTTCAAAGCCATCTTCAGCAACGTTCGCAATATACATGGTTGGTTTTAAGGTCATCAAACCAAAGCCACGAATCAATTTACGCTCATCATCGCTCAAGTCCGCAGCGCGTGCTGGCTTGCCTTCATCTAACAATGGCTGAATTTTTTCTAGCACGGCTTTAGTTGCAAGTGCTTCTTTATCACCACTTTTTGCAACTTTGGTCAAACGTAGCAAAGCTTTTGCTACAGTGTCTAAATCGGCAAGTGCAAGTTCGGTGTTGATGGTGGCAATATCATCTAGCGGATCGATTTTGCCATTCACGTGAATGACATTTTCATCTTCAAAACAACGTACCACGTGCGCAATTGCATCAGTTTCACGAATATTTGCCAAAAACTGGTTACCCAAGCCTTCACCTTTCGATGCGCCCGCAACCAAACCAGCAATATCCACAAACTCCATTGTGGTTGGAATAATACGTTGTGGTTTTACAATTTCTGCAAGTTTATCTAGGCGTGCATCTGGAACAGGAACAATCCCGGTGTTTGGTTCGATGGTACAGAACGGGAAGTTTTCTGCTGCAATCGCTGCTTTGGTCAATGCATTAAAAAGCGTCGATTTACCGACGTTTGGTAGACCCACAATACCGCAATTAAAACCCATGAAATGACTCACAAAAAATGTAATGTAAAAATTGAGGCTGATTTTACATGAAAGCCATGACAAAGTCAGGTCATGGCGAAGTGTGAATCATAAAGAAGTTTAGATTTTGCGTTTGTCGAGCTGGTTGGAAAGCGCATCACCTGTGGCTTGTATTAGCATCACCAATACAATCAAAACTAAAATAACGGCAAACATAATGGTCAGATCAAAACGCTGATAGCCATAACGATAAGCGATATCGCCTAAACCACCTGCACCAATGGCACCTGCAATTGCCGAAGAATTAATCATGGTAATTACAGTAACGGTAAAACCCGCCACGATGCCAGGCATGGCTTCTGGTAGGAGTACATGCCAGATGATCTGTTTGCGATTACAGCCGATGGCCTGTGCAGCTTCAATCAGGCCCTGATCGACCTCGCGCAAACTGACCTCGGAAATGCGCGCAAAGAAGGGGATTGCAGCAAGTGTAAGTGGAACAACAGCCGCCCACACACCATAACTGGTACCGACAATCCAGCGCGTTACTGGAATGAGCGCCACCATTAAAATTAAAAACGGAATAGAGCGGGTAATATTAATGACCCAGCCAATGGGCTGATTAATTTTAATAGAAGGATAGATCCCATGTTCAGAGGTCATCACCAGTAAAACGGCGAGCGGTAAACCAATCAAAAATGCCAGTAAAGCGGATACGCCTACCATCAGTAAGGTATCCAGTGTACCTGTAAGCAATAAATCAAGAAGTTGGTTGTGCATAGCCAATCACCTCCACATCAAAAACAAAATGAGACAGTTGTTTTAGTACCTGCGCATCAAAAGCTTGCTCTGGTATGGCTAAAATTAATGTGCCAATTAAGTGATCCTGAACAGTATCGACATGGCTCTGGTACAAAGAAGTATGCGACCCGAGTAATCTCAGTAAATCGGTTAAGTTTGGTGGATGCTTAAGATCGGTTTGATAACGAACTTTAATGATTCGATGCGTTAAGTGATCTTGTGGCGCTTCATAAAGCGTAAAAGGTAAATTGAGTTGTTCAAGATTCAGCAGTTCTTGAGTGATTTTTTGCTTTGGATTTGAAAAAACTGACCAGACCAAACCAGACTCGACAATTTCCCCTTGATCTATAACCACCACTTGATCACAAACTTCACGAATGACCTGCATTTCATGCGTGATCAACACCACCGTAATGCCTAAATCCCGATTAATCTTTTTTAACAAGGAGAGAACAGTGGCGGTACTTTCAGGATCTAACGCCGATGTGGCTTCATCACAGAGTAAAATTTCAGGATGATGCACCAGCGCTCGGGCAATCCCGACACGCTGCTTTTGCCCACCGGAGAGCTGTGATGGATATTGCCCGGCTTTATGTGCCAGATCGACCAAGCCCAAAACTTCATCGACGCGGCGTTGAATTTCTACTTTATCTAGACCTGCAATTTTAAGTGGTAACGCGACGTTGTCCCACACCGTTTTAGCCGACATCAGATTAAAATGCTGAAAAATCATGCCAATTTTCTGACGCAGATGAATGAGCTGTGCGTGGTCAAGTGTGGTTAATTCATCTTGATGAATTTTAATAGAGCCAGAACTCGGTGTTTCTAGTCCATTTAGCGTGCGTAACAAAGATGATTTTCCAGCACCACTTTTTCCAATCACGCCTAAAATTTTGCCTTGTGGAATATCCAGATCAATGGCTTTAAGCGCCTGCACAGTCTGACCATTCGATGTATAGGTTTTATTGAGTGCACGAATCTGAATATGTGGCGGTGAGAAATCAACCTGTGATCCAAAACTAACCATGATTAACCTCCTAGACCCAACCTGGGAACCAAAGTTTTGGTCCAATGTCTTCATCGATGGCTGCTTTTACCGCCGGTGAATTTTGATAAATCTCAATAAATTTTTTCAGCTTACCGTCTTTATCTTCATAATCATCTCGGACCACAAACAAGATGGCATAACGTTTATTGGTTGTGTCGTCTAAAAGTAGGGCACTATTTGGATCGGCTGTTTTAGCCAAACGCAAATAGTGTGGATAGCCAAATGCCAAGTCGACATCATCAATTGCACGTGCAGTTTGAGGGCCTTCAACTTCAATAAATTTCAGATTTTTTGGATTAACTGTGATATCACTTAGTTTAGACAAGTAATTGTTTGGATCTTTAAGCTGAATCAGTTTGGCTTGCTGCAGTAAGAGCAAAGCACGCCCTTGATTGACTGGATCATTCGGAACCACAACACGTGCATTTTGCGGTAGTTCATCCAGTGACTTATATTTTTTGGAATATAATCCGACGTGAGATGCTGCGCCCACACCAAAAGCTTTGAGTTTATAACCACCTTCTTTAATTGCATTGCTTAGAAAAGGCTGATGTTGAAAGAAATTGGCATCAATGTCGCCATTATTTAAAGTGATGTTTGGCGTATTCCAGTCGGAAAACTCAACCAGCTTGACATGAATCCCTTGTTTTTCAGCTTCTTTGGCTGCCGCTTGCAGCGGGTGAGCAAAAGGAGGGCTAATACCGATCACTAACTCTTGATGCTGACTTTGTCTATTCTGATTCCAGATTACAAGTCCAATAATTAAAACGACAAATAATGCCCCAAGAATAATGAGTTTTTTTGATGAAGATGACTGTGCCATCGAAGACTCCAAGAATTATGCTGTAATTTTTTCGTGTTGATTTAAATTGAATGAACGTGTGGAAGGTGAACATCGATATTGCTCGACGGGATGCGTCGACGGAAGCAAATCGCCGTGTCCTGAAATTTTTTGACGTAACGAGCCTTCGTTATATGCAGTTTTAAAACGGCCTCGTTGTTGCAGCTCAGGAATCACGTATTGAATAAAGTCATGATGTGACTCTGGTGCGACGGTACGCGTTAAATTGAATCCATCTGCGCCGGTTTGATCGACCAGCTCAATCAGTCGTTTTGCCACGTCTTCACCACTGCCAACAATCAGTGGGTAACGCCCACCTAAAACGTGTTGATCTTTTAAATCCTGAATGGTGATTTGTTGGGTTTTAAATTTTTCATTTACCGAAGCGATGCTGTTACTTTTTTGATAGGCAACCACCTCATGATCGGCATATTTCGATAGGTCGATACCGACCGAACTTGCATAATGGGCAAGCCCAGCTTCGGCAGAAGCATAGCGAAGATATTCCGCCAGTTTATCTTGTGCTTCAGCCGTTGTTTCGGCAGTGACCACGGTAATGCCGACAAAAATCTTGATATCGTCTGGATGGCGCCCATGCTGTTTGGCGCGCTCACGAATTTTATCGACATTTTGTTTGATCTTGTCGGGTTGGTCGCCACCAATAAAAATGCATTCGGCATGAGCAGTTGCAAAGGCCATTCCTCTTGAAGAGGCGCCTGCTTGAAACAACACTGGCGTGCGCTGCACCGAAGGTGCAACTTGAAATACACCTTCACTTTGATAAAACCGCCCAGAGTGATGAATCGAATGTACCTTGTGTGGATCTGTAAAAACTCGATGTTGTTTGTCCTTGAGCAATGCATCGGACTCCCAAGAGCCTTCCCAGTATTTGTAGCAGAGTGCTAAAAACTCTTCTGCCTGATCGTAGCGCAGATCGTGATCTTTAAGCGCAGACTGCCCAATTAAGCGTTGCGCACTATCTAGATAGCCTGTAACAATATTCCAGCCAATACGCCCTTGCGTGAGATGGTCGAGTGAAGCAAAGCGCCGTGCAAACTGATAGGGCGTTTCGTAGCTCAAATTCACCGTAACCCCAAAGCCTAAATGTTGTGTGACGGCTGCCATTGCCGAGACCAACGTCGTTGGGTCGTGGCTGGGGAGCTGAATTGATTCTCTTAACGTGAGATCGATATTGTTTTGATAAACATCATACACCCCTGTGATGTCGGCTATAAATAAGCCATCAAATAATCCGCGTTCGAGTGTTTGTGCCAGTTCTGTCCAGTAACTCAGCTCATTAAATCGATGCGACTGATCACGCGGATGAGTCCATAAACCATGATTGATATGGCCGACACTGTTCATGTCAAAAGCATTCAGTAAAATGTGTTTGTGTGTTTTATTTGTCATTACAATGTCCCTCGTCGTGGAGGAAAAATTTGATTCAATGCATAATTGCCAATAAAAAAGTATTTCCAGCGCGCAGCATCATGTAGCGTGTGTACCCGTGCATTACGCCAAAAACGGTCGAGTCCATCTTGACGCTGACTACCACGACTCCCTGCAAGTTCGATCAGTTTCGAACTGGCTTTAAGTGCGGTTTCAGTACTATGCGCTCTGACCTTCGCAACCGCCAATGAAGCTAATGCAACATGCTCTGCTGTGGTGTCTAAACGTGCCGTATCGATTGATTGAGCTGCACGTTTGAGTAAGACTTCACTTGCTCTTACATCAATTGCAATACGTCCAACATCGTAAATGGTGAGTGGGTCCTGAGCCGCGGTATCAACATTTGAATCAATCCAAGGACGGGCTTTATGGACGCGCTTTAGCGTTTCTTCGAACGCGGCACGGGCAATTCCGACTTCAATCGCGGCATGCATGATTTGTGCAAAAGGGCCAACCAGTGTCGGGTGATCAAAGGCTACATCAAAGGGAATAACATCGTCATAAGCAACAAAAACACGATCAAATTTTACCGCACCACTGCCTGTCACACGTTGTCCAAAGCCACTCCAGTTATCAACAAGGCTCAATCCCTGACTTTCACGTTTTACAAAAGCCAAGTATTCGCGACCATGCGCATCTATGACCAAAGTTGGAATACGATGTGCAAATAAACTGCCTGTGCAATAGAACTTTTCACCCTGAATCAAATAACCATTCTCGGTGGCTGTAATCGTTGTATGTTTCTGAGCCGCTGTTTTGGGTTTAAATTCTGCAAGTGCATTGCCAAAACGTGCGCCTTGCAATACTTCTTTATAGAGCTTCTGCTTTTGTTGCTCGGTACCAGTATTACGAAGTACCTCAAGGGCATAGAAGTGATTTTGAGGAATCTGTCCAATCGAGCCGTCAACGCCACTAAAAAGTGCAATGATTTTTGCCACTGTCAGGCTAGAAACATCTGCACCGCCAAAGCGTTTTGGTACGGTAATTGCCCAAAGGCCAGACTGACTAAATTGCTCAATTTCCTCAAAAGGCAAAATCCGCTCGGCATCACGTTGCACACTTTTTTCTTTAAAACGCTCACTCAATGTGGTGGCAATTGAAAGTGCCTCTGCATCGTCTCGGATAATATGTGCCTGTGTGGAGTTTGATGAATTAAAAGATGCGATTGCTTGATAAGATGTCATGAAGCTCTCCTTAAATCCATGCATGACGTGCAGGGAAGACGCCATTGAGGTAATAGTTGCCAATCGCATGGATTTTCCAGCGCACAGGATCATGCAGCGTATGTACACGGGCATTGCGCCAGTGCTGTTCTAAGTTGTGCTGACTTAAACTGGCACGACTACCGCCAAGTTCGAGTAATTTTTCAGAGATCGTTAGTGCTGCATCATTGGCATAGACTTTGGCTTCTGCCACCAAAATAGAGGCGCGGGCAGCCTGTGCATCCGTCACTTCGAATTGTGAATCCAGTTCATCCAGATACTCGGCAGCATCATCAAGTAATGCTATCGCGGCATCAAGTAAGACTTGAAGCTTGCCTGTTTCCTGAATCGTGAAATGTTCTAAACTGGCTTTTTCAACATTGGCATCAATAACTGGGCGCGCTTTTTTTACCGCTGATATAAGATCAGTAAATGCAGCTTCAGCAATTCCGACATCGATTGCGACTTGCATCAGTTGCGAATAGGCACCTCTATAATTTGGAGCTTGTGTCAATAAACGCTCATCAAAAATAAGTGCAGGATCGATGTGTACTTGATTGAGTTTTATCGTGCCACTTGCGGTAGTACGCTGACCAAATCCATTCCAGTCATCTTCAATTTCGATCCCATTTGTAAAGCGATCAACTAATACCAGAACCACATGACCTTCTGGGTGAAGGGCTTTAATTGCCAGCCAATCTGCAAAAATGCTACCCGTAGAATAAAATTTTTCGCCGTTTAAGACCCAAACTTCTCCATTTTGTATGAGCGTCGTATGAACGGTTTTACTGTCTTTACTCTGGCGCTCAGGCCCGCCGTTGGCGAGGCGTTTACCTGCCAGTATTTCGCCAAATACACGTTTTTTTTGTTCTTCATTTCCCATTAAATCAATTAAATTTAACAGGCTGATTTGATTTTGTGGGATTTGGCCAACATTAGAATCGGCTTTACTTAAAATACGAAACACCTGAGCTAAAGTTTTATTTGATACAAAAGCACCACCATAACGTTTAGGAATTCGAATACCGCCAAGGCCTTTTTGACTCAAGTGTTCAATTGCCTCATACGGCAAAATACGTTGTTGATCTCGTATGTTTCGGTTTACAAGTGCTTCATCAGCAACTTGATAGGCCGCGTTTAATGCTTGTTGGTCGTTTTTAAGAATGTGAACCGAGCGTTTAGATAATGAACTTAACTCAGACATATTGATACCCTTATTTGATATCAATACTTTAGGTAAAATTCTGTGCTTTTTTAAACGATGTATTTGTCAAAACTAATCGATAAAAATGCTAAATTTTATTTCAGCTAAGAAAATCACTTTTTCATATTTAACAAGTTTTTTAAATTCAATTGCTTATATTAATTCATCTATTAAATTACATCTTAAATATCTATTTTTATCGATCCACTTCATATGCTTTGAATAAAAAATCATAGTTTTCATATCGCGGCAATAGGTGATTTAGACAGAGATTTGGCACAAAAAGTACATTGTTTTAAAGCGCGCTTAATTCTAAAGTAACAAGGCAAAACAATGTTTTTTACATTTGGTTGACTAAAAAAATAATTTGGAGTTTTTATGCGGGTTTTATACCAGTTCCCTTTGTCTCATTACTGTGAGAAAGCTCGCTGGTTACTGGATCACAAAGAGCTTGATTATGTTGCTCATAATTTGATTCCTGGTTTTCATCGTGCGTTCGCACAGTTAAAAACAGGTCAAAATAAGCTACCCATTCTAAAAGATGATGCAAGATGGATTGCTCAATCGACTCCGATTGCACTGTATCTTGACGATACTTACCCTGAACATTCCTTGCTGAGAAAAGATCCTGCACAACGACGCGCAGCCTTAGAAATTGATCAACTTGCAGACGAGCTTGGGATTCATGTTCGCCGTTGGTCATTGGCACATGCGTTGTCTTACAGTGATGAACCGATTGAAATCATGATGGGCGAGCAGGGCTACTTGCGTCAATTTGAAAAATTTTCAAAACCAATTCTTAAGACTCTGGTCAAAAAAAGTTACGAACTCGAACAAGATAAAGTTGCCCAGTCTAAGGCGCGTCTAGATGAGCTTGTACTACTACTTAATGATCGTTTAGTCGAAAACTACGGACGCTATATGGTAGGTGATCGTCTTGGATTAGCTGATATAGCGGTATGTGCCATTTTGGCGCCTTTACTGCATCCAAATGGTACACCTTGGGAAGTGGAAAATACTGAATTTCATTCGCCCGAACTCGATACCTATAAAACCTACCTGCTAAGTTTGCCTTTGGGGCAATATGTACAACGAATTTATGAAACCGAACGAAATGCCAGAGTGGATTGGCGTGGTATGTAATGCCAATCCAAGAAGGCACATCCAAAACAATGAATTTCAAATAAATTAAAGATTTAAATGTTTGAATACAAAATCAATAATGTTTTTGTATTCAAATACCTGCGTAGTCATAATCTAATTTTTTAGCAATTAATAAGTTTTAATTAACAATGAATGAAATTTATTTTCATTATTTTATTTGGTGATGATTGTTTTTTAGATATTTCGTTCACTTTATATGCAAAAAATGCATAGATTCAAAATGATGCATGCAGAATGTTGCTGGCACTAAAAAGATGCAAATAATTTAATTAAATGTGATTTAAATCACGTTTTTTTAAAAATAAAACTTTAAAAAAAAGATTTTGGCGTTAAAATAATCTAAAGCAATCAAAGCTAAGACTAAAGTCTAGCGAAAAACTGTATGAAGTGCTTTCAATTAGGATAAGAAAGCATGTAAAAATAGTGGAATCAGTCGATGATAAGCAACAATTAAAAGTTGGCTTGATAATTGCTTTAAATGAAAGGAGAGCTATTTTTTAGGTAGGTTGAATAATATACAACTTTCTTAAAATTTAGCGAAATATAATCAAGGAGTTTTTATGAAACATTCTGCAACCTCACTAATTGTATCGGCATTGATGATTTGTACAGTTGGAGGGGCAACTCAGGTTCAAGCTGCGGATACTTTGGCTAAAATTAAAAGCAGTGGAAAAATTATTATTGGACACCGTGAGTCATCGGATCCTATTTCCTATGTTGTCGCAGGTAAACCAGTGGGTTATGCGGTAGATATTTGTAATGCTTTCGCAAACGACATCAAGAAAGAGCTTAAAATGCCGAATTTGAAAGTCGAATACAAAGCAGTTACATCGTCTACACGTATTCCAGAACTTCTTGCAGGCAATATCGACATGGAATGTGGTACAACCACTAACTCCAAACAACGCCAACAGCAAGTAGGATTCTCTACAAACTACTACGCAACAGAAGTGCGTATGGCAGTGAAAGCAAATTCAGGTATTAAGAGCTTGGCTGACCTGAACGGTAAAGCTGTCGTGACCACTCAAGGCACAACATCAGACAAATACATCAAAATGAATGAAAAAGGTCAGTCTATTAATGTGCAAAACATTTATGGTAAAGACCACGCAGACTCATTTTCAATGATGGCATCTGGTCGTGCAGCAGCATTTGTGATGGACGACAATATTTTGGCTGGTTTGATTGCAAAATCATCTAACCCGAAAGAATTTGCAATTGTTGGCCCTGTATTATCTTCTGAGCCATATGGCATCATGATTGCAAAAGATGATCCGAAATTCAAAGCGGTTGCGGATCGCACCGTAACTGGTATGTGGAAATCAGGTCAAATGGATAAACTTTATAAAAAATGGTTCCAGTCTCCAATTCCACCTAAAAATACCAATCTGAACATGGCACAGAGTGCTTCTTTCAAGAAATTGAAAGCACATCCGACTGATGAAGGCATTTAAGCCCTAAAACTCTTTTGATTTGCAGCTAACCATTTTGCATACAGTAACTTGTGTACTGTATGCATGCTGTATTTTTAATATTTTAAAAAGGGGCATTTATGTCAGTCGGCTCATTAAACTGGACTGTATTCTGTGCTGAATCGAACGAATTTAGTGTCGAAAAAGCAGCTTGGGCGGAATCGGTCTGTAAAGCGATAGGCAGCTCAAGTTATTCTCAATACGCCGATGCACCAACATGGCTTCAAATGTTAGGTTCAGGTGTTTTAACCATGATATGGACTGCAATTGCTGCATTCTTTATCGCATTCTTTTTGGGTTCTTTACTTGGAATTATACGTACCTTACCTAATAAGCCATTGGCTTTGATTGGTGATACGTACGTTGAGATTTTCCGTAATATCCCATTAATTGTTCAACTTTTCTTTTGGGCTTTCGTTTTTCCTGAACTTTTACCAGCCACCCTTAGCTCTGGGAGCGGAGAAGTTGTTGCCGGCGGATGGTGGAAAAACCTGCTGAATGATCATCCTGCGGTTATTGGTGTTTTTGCACTCGGTTTATATACTGCTGCGCGTGTATCAGAGCATATTCGTGCCGGAATCAACACAGTATCACGTGGCCAAAAATTTGCAGCATCTGCAATGGGTTTTACCACAGGCCAAAGTTATCGCTATGTGATTTTACCCGTTGCTTATCGTACGGTATGGCCGACGATTACGTCTGAAGCAATGAACGTGTTTAAAAACTCAGCCGTTCTATATGCGCTAAGTGTACTCAATTTTTTCGCTTATACCAAAACCATGCGCGAAGAAACATCTCAAGATATTATTATTTTGATTCTTTCAACGCCTGTATACCTGATCATCACTTACACCATCAAATTTATTATGGCGTGGATTGAAAAACGTATGGCAGTTCCTGGCCTAGGTTCGGGAGGGAAATAACCATGGATTTCAGTCTTTTACAATCTCCTGATGTTATCAATGCACTTAAAGAAGGTTTTGTTTTTACCTTAACCGTTACAGTGCTTGCAATGCTAGGCGGTATCATCATCGGTACACCTTTGGCCATGATGCGTCTGTCGAATAACGTTGTCGCAAGTAACTTTGCTAAATTCTACGTGGATCTATTTCGTGGTATTCCACTGATTCAGGTTATTTTTATCTTTTACTTTTTACTTCCAAAAGTATTTGAATTCCAGTCTGATACGTATTGGGGGCCACTGTTTTCGAGTGTCATTACGTTTGCAATTTTTGAAGCTGCGTTTTTCTCGGAAATTGTGCGTTCAGGTATTCAATCCGTTTCGCGCGGACAGGTCAATGCAGGTTATGCACTCGGTTTTACTTATGGTCAATCGATGAAATATGTGGTGTTACCACAAGCATTTCGTAATATGTTACCTGTACTGTTGACCCAAACCATTATTCTTTTTCAGGATGTGTCATTGGTCTATGTAATTAGTGCACCAGACTTCTTAGGTCGTGCCGACACGCTTGCCAATACTTATGGTCCTGAAACAAAAGCAACCTTTTATTTAATTGTAGCAGTGGTTTATTTCTGTAGTTCGTTCTTGCTTTCAAGACTTGTAAAACGATTACAGCAAAAAATTGCCATTATTCGCTAATTGGAGATTTTAAATGCCAATGATAGACATCCAACATATCTCTAAATGGTATGGTGATTTCCAAGTACTCACTGACTGTACAACCAGTATTGAAAAAGGCGATGTGGTAGTAGTATGCGGACCATCTGGTTCAGGTAAGTCAACATTAATTAAAACCGTAAATGCATTAGAGCCAATTCAAAAAGGCGACATTTTTGTTGATGGTACTTCTTTACGTGATCCGAAAACCAATCTTGCAAAATTCCGTTCGCGTGTGGGAATGGTGTTTCAGCATTTCGAGTTATTTCCGCATATGACTGTGCTTGAAAATTTGACTGTGGCACAAGTTAAAGTTTTAAAGCGCTCGAAAGAAGAAGCTCGCAAAAAGGGATTGGGATATTTAGACCGAGTAGGGCTTTTGGCACACAAGGACAAATTTCCAGGTCAGCTTTCTGGTGGTCAGCAGCAACGTGTTGCAATTGCACGCGGTCTTTCAATGGACCCAATTTGTATGTTGTTTGATGAGCCAACTTCCGCACTCGATCCAGAGATGGTGGGTGAGGTGTTAGATGTAATGGTTCAACTCGCTAACGAAGGAATGACCATGATGTGTGTGACACACGAAATGGGCTTCGCGAAAAGAGTTTCAAACCGATTAATTTTCATGGATCAAGGCATGATTCTTGAAGATTGCCCAACATCTGAGTTCTTTGGTAATCTTGATGCACGTCATGAACGTGCCAAATTATTCTTAGACAAGATTCAAGCCATGCATTAATCTGCTTAAAGCACAAGCATTAAAAAAGCCCAGTCAAGTGACTGGGTTTTTTATCTATAAAGTAATTGTGCCAACCTTAAAACAGAATTTTGTTCGCAACTTTAATTTGATTGCAGCTTTTGATCGCTTAGCCAAAACATAAATAAAAATATAAGCGTAGTTAAGAGATTTGATTTGAGTATTAAAGCGCCCATAACGTATACATGAGATAGATGGATCAAAAGACAGTTTAGTTGCAATGATACGTCTTATTTTATAAGTAACTTGATTATCTTTATAGTTTCGTTTTAAAGCGTATTAAAAAACCCTGCATATGCAGGGTTTTTTAGATGCTTGTTTAGCTTAAATTAGAAGCTATACTTCGCCATCAAGTTAAGACGCGAGTAATCGCCTTCTTGATCTTGGAAAGTTTTACGTTGGCCATAAGTATATTCAACACCTAAATCCACGTTTTTCGTAGGAGTGTAGAAACTGTTTACAATAACGTTATAAAGCTGTTTGTTTAATGTCGGAGCTCTTTCTGCAAAAGAGTTATCATCTTTGTACCAGATTGCGCCAGCAGCTAATGTTGAACGTACTTTCGGTGACCATTTGTGAGAATAACCAATTAAGCCCGAGTTAAATTCGCTTTCATAAATTGAAAGATCTGTAGCGTTTGCAGCTGCAGTTGCATTATTTTGGTATGCAACATAAGCAGAGTTGCCATATAGCAAGTAACGATTATCGCCTTTTACGTGGTAATAGTTCGCAAATACTGTATCAGCAGGTGTTAAGCTATATTTACCACCAACTCCGATACCCCAACCAAGCTTGGTTTCATCAACATCATCATTCACAGAAATACGGTTTTCATGGACTAAACCATGAACTTGTACTAACCCTTTCTTATCGGCGGTAGTGTAGTCATATCTTGCTGTCAAAGCTGGTAATCTATTACCTCCAGAACTAGTAGTTTGTTGTACTACTGCACCACCACTATTTTTGAAAACTGTAGTAGCCGAAGCGCTATTGATATTATCAACATCACCACCTTCAACTGCTAATAATACTTTTTGGTTGGCATCGATTGGCTGAGTGTAACGTACTTGTACAGTACGTGTAGAGCCATAACCCATAGGGCCGTTAAAGTCGACTGTTTCAGGTGCTGTGTCGGTGTTAACAAAAGGAGATGTGGTTTGACCAACTAACCATTTTCCAAGAGAGAAGTAAGCGTGACGAACACGTAGCGAACCATTACCGTTGGTTGTTCTTGAACTACTGTCTGCCGCAATACCGCCTGCAAAGTCAGCTTCAATTTTACCTGTTAACTCACCTAGATCTGTCGGACGAGAAAAGTCGAAACCAAAACGAGTTGTCGCTGCAGAAACATTAAGATTGTTTTTGGTAGCATTTGCTGAATTTAACGGAACAGAGTTAGTATTGTTGTTAATGTTTGGTGATGGGTTACCTTCGAAGTCATAAGTTGCATCTCCACGGATGCTACCGTAAAGTTTAACTTGTGTTTGACCATCAGGTAGTGTGAACCAACCTGGTTTTGCATTACTTGGTGCTTTCGGTGCTGGTGCTGCGGCAACCATTGGTGCTGGAGCTGGTGGTGGAGCCATCACGACAGGTGCAGCTTTTTGCTGTGTAGATAATTGTTGAACAAGCTGTTTAAGTTCATTGACTTCTTTACGTAAAGCATCCACTTCAGTGTTGCTCGCTGCGTAAGCAGGAATGGCGAGAGAGGATAGCCCGATAGTACCCATGCTAAGGGCTAAAGTTTTAAGTTTATTCACGATAACTCCGTTAATTATTAAAAAAAGTAAAACTTACTTTTGGGATTTACATAACAAAAAGAATGCCAATTCCTTAAAAATTGTTAATAAACGTTCCCTTTTGTCTAAAAAAACTACTTCAATGTAGCTTCGCTTAATAATCCTGTATTTTATTGTTACAAGTCAATATTACTAAGGTCTAAAAAGAAGCAATATTTTGAAATATTTTACTTAAAGCACAAAAAAGATACTTAACTTTACACTTTCAGGTCAAGCATCGTCTTAGATGAAATTTTTACAAGCTCGTTCGATTTTTTTATATGTACTTTTCACTGTAAAGTGAATGTATTTTTTGAGAATGCTCAAAACTACAATACAATGGCCAGAAGTCATTAAAATCATGAAAGATAAGTGGGGAGCAGTTATGGAGCTTGATCGTTACGACAAACAGATTCTTGAGATATTGACCCATGAAGACCTCAACCTGAATGAGTTGTCAGAACGGATTAACCTCTCGGTCAGTTCAGTGCATCGACGGATCAAGCATTTAATTGAATCCAAAATCATGAGTAATCTCAAGCGTGATATTAATTTTGTTAAGCTTGGATTTTCTTTACATATTTTGCTTCAAGTTTCTTTAAGCAAACACGATACCGAAACTTTTGATAAGTTTTTAACTGAACTTGAGGATATCCCGGAAGTCACCAATGCGTTTTTGGTTACAGGGCAGAGCGCAGATTTTATTTTAGAACTTGTTGCGCGTGATATGGATAATTACAGTGATATTTTGCTACGCCGGATTGGTAAAATTGATAATGTCGTAGCCTTACATTCAAGTTTTGTGATTAAAGAATACAACGTCTTTAATTGTTATAAGCTACTCAATAAAGTTTAAAAAAACGCACCTGTGCGGTGCGTTTCATATTATTTAGGCATCAAGTTGAGCCAAAACTTCGTCTGAAAATTCAACGTTTGTATAAACGTTTTGAACATCGTCCAGATCTTCAAGCATATCGATCATTTTTAAGATTTGTTTCGCTTGGTCGATATCGGTAATTTCAGCTTTGGTCGATGGACTCATCACCACTTCTGCATTGTCCGATTTCAAGCCTGCTGCTGCAAGTGCATCCTGAACATCACCAAAGCTCTCTGGTGTTGTGATGACCAAAATGCCATCTTCTTCCACTTCGATATCTTCAGCGCCCGCTTCGAGTGCGATTTCCATGATTTTGTCTTCTAAACTGACATCTTCAAAGCTGATTTCACCACGCTTGGTAAACAGATACGAAACCGAACCGTTAGTCCCCAAATTACCGTTGGTTTTACTGAAGCAGTGACGAACATCTGGTACTGTACGGTTAAGATTGTCTGTCATCGTTTCGACCAGAACTGCAACACCACCGACACCGTACCCCTCGTAGGTTACTTCGTTCAGATCATCATTGTCTTCACCGCCAGCACCACGCTGAATCGCACGGTTGATCGCGTCACGTGTCATATTTACAGATAAAGCTTTTTCAACGACCGCACGTAAACGAGGGTTGCTGGCTGCATCACCACCGCCTAGTTTTGCTGCAGTTACAATTTCACGAATATATTTTGTGAAAACTTTAGCACGGCTTGCATCTTGTTTTGCTTTACGATGCTTGGTGTTTGCCCACTTGGAATGACCTGCCATGTTGAAATATGCTCCTTACAGATTGGTACCATTACCAGATCAAATGTTTGCAATTCTACCATAAGCATATTTTTTGAAGAAAGTGCCTGATGATAGAGAAAATAATCGATTGGTCAGATAAAAACGTAATAAATACAGCTTTGATCGTTAATTTGATTGTTCTGGAATACAGATATCTAAGCCAACTTTTTCTTTATAAAGTGCCTGAATAAGCTTAAGGTCTGCTTCGAGATTTTCTGGATAAATTTTGCCTAGAATGCCGCCTTCTTTAGTAACAGGGTTGGCATACATCAACACAATTGGAACATTTGCCGCACGCGCGATGTGCCAGAAACCAGTACGAATCGGTTTGCGTGTAGAGCCGTCTTTTGCTCGCGTTGCTTGAGGCGCAATCACCAGATTAAAACGGTCATTTTGCTCAAATAGCTTGACCATTTGCGAGACGATATCTGATTTTGAATGGCGATCAACCGCAATACCGCCGAGTTTTTCTAAAAGTGGTCTGATGATTCAACAGATGCAACTCAACTTGATCCAATTGTAGTG
>NZ_JVOR01000143.1:0-1601 GCF_001054715.1 Acinetobacter sp. 243_ASPC
ATTTTTACTTTGGAGAAACCGGACATTTCTATTTTGGAGTTACATTTTTGCCTTCGTATAAGGTGTATTATGTTAATTTTAGAAAATTTAAATTTTCTCTAAGAAACTTTGGATAGTTGTTATTACCTCTGTTTCCTTTTCTTTGTGAGGGAAATGACCACAATCTTTTAGAATTTTCAGCTCTTTATATCCATTAGCAAGCTGAATAAGGCGTTCTGGTTGACTCAAAGTTGCATATTCATCATGTTCCCCATGTATTACTAAAAGAGGACGTTCTATTTTTGATATATAGACATCTATATTCCAATTACGGAATGATGGTGATAACCAAGTATCGATCCATGCTCTTAATACCCATTCAGCTTTATCTCCATGAAACTTAGCTAATTTCTTAATGAATTGTTCATTACAAAAATTAGTTTCCGCATCTTTTATACCTTGTCGAGTAATTTCTTCCACCATAGACTGTGCGGATATAGTAATTGCTGCTTTGCAACGGTCTGGATATATAGCAGCTATTACAGCAGTCATCCCACCACCAACACTATGGCCCATAACAATAAATTGATCTATTTCTAGATGTTGTAGTACAGCAGCAAAAGTTGTTTGAGCTTCCTCCGTAATAAAATTAAGAGATAATTTTTCTAAGGGTGAGGATTTTCCAAATCCTAAGCGATCATAAGCAATAACTTCTCTCTGGAGAAATTCAGCTAATCGTTGAGGAAAGCTTTTCCAAAGTTCAACGCTTCCTAAAGATTCATGAAGCAAAATAATGGGAGTCTTATGAGAAGCAGGGACAATCCATCGTTTAAAAAATATAGATTTATCACCCAATTTTATAGTTTCTTCTACAATATTCATTTTTTTATTCAGCTTAAAAAAGATGCTGTTATTCTAATGAAAAGTAGAGCATCTATACTGACCATAGAGTCACCTATTTAACATAATGTATATTATACGAAATAATATTGTTAGAACCCATTCAAAATGTCTATATTCTCACCAATAAAAATGTCTAGTTTATGATGGCTTAAACATCATGGACTGGATATGAAATATAGATGCTGATCACTATGTCTGACAAAGAAATTCAACGTCTTGCTGTTCTGCAAGACGTTCGAGATCATCGTATTACACAAGTCCGTGCTGCTGAAATCCTGAATCTTTCCACCCGTCAAATTACCCGGTTATTACAGAAGCTCAATCAAGATGGTGTTTCAGGTATGGCACATGCCAGTCGTGGTCAACCTGGCCATCGTCGCCATGATGATTTATTAAAATCAAAATGTCTTTCCATTATTTCTGAACATCTGCTGGGATTTGGACCCACCTTGGCGCATGAGAAGCTCAGCAGCATGTTTGATCTGAATATCCCGGTAGAAACGCTTCGGCGCTAGATGATGGCCAATAACCTGTGGATTCCTCGATCCAAACGCCTGAAACGACCGTATCAGCCTCGTTACAACCGGGATTGCTTTGGTGAACTGATCCAAATTGATGGCTCACACCATGACTGGTTTGAAGGACGCGCTGCTAAATGCTGTCTGCTGGTATTCATCGATGATGCTACAGGAAAATTGCAGCATTTACGCTTCTGTGAG
>NZ_JVOR01000004.1:0-330 GCF_001054715.1 Acinetobacter sp. 243_ASPC
CCTGGTCCCAAACCAGGTGCACTACCAGGCTGTGCTATGCTCCGAAATTGGGGTGAATGACGGGATTCGAACCCGCGACAACTGGAATCACAATCCAGGGCTCTACCAACTGAGCTACATCCACCACTACTGTGGGTTCTACATTACCAAGCTAATCTACCAAATGGCGCGCCTGACAGGATTCGAACCTGTGACCATCCGCTTAGAAGGCGGATGCTCTATCCAACTGAGCTACAGGCGCATGACCGATGATAAAAAATATCATGCGATACTTCCGCCGATTAATTGGTCGGAGCAGTAGGATTCGAACCTACGACCCCCTGGTCCCAA
>NZ_JVOR01000005.1:0-50302 GCF_001054715.1 Acinetobacter sp. 243_ASPC
GTTCGTAGCCAAGTGCTCTATCCAGCTGAGCTATGAGCGCATTAAGTAAAGTGGCGGTGAGAGAGGGATTCGAACCCTCGGTACAGTTACCCGTACGCATCCTTAGCAGGGATGTGGTTTAAGCCACTCACCCATCTCACCGTAACGAGCCGCCATAATACAAACTAAAGCCCATGACTGCAAGTCATCACTTCTAATTTTTCTTAGTTTTTTATCCAATCATCTATTTTTTAAACAAAAACCACATTAATTTGAGTATTTTCATGCACTGGGCTTGCTACTATAGCGATAAGCACGAATGTATTCGGCCCAAACAGGCATCACACAATCTTGCAATCCATTACGTGCAGTATGTAATGCGATGACGTATGCTAAACTTATCTTCTGTTATGAAGTCAAACGAAATTATGAAAAACTGGATCGATCCTGAAGCAAAAGCGGAAGCTGAACGTTACGATAATCCTATTCCTAGCCGAACCCTTATTCTTAGCACATTAGAACAATTGAATACGCCGCAGTCTCATGCCGAGCTGGTCGAGCATTTTGATATTTTTGATCAAAAAAGTATTGATGCCTTGAGCCATCGTCTGATTGCCATGGTGCGTGATGGTCAGCTGGCAAAAGATGGTTTCAGATTCCAGCTCATTGGTGAGCAACCTACGTTTGATGCCACCGTATATATCAATGCCAAAGGTTTAGGTTCGGCGCATATCGACGGACAAACCGATTTACTCTTGCCTGAACGTGAACTCCGTTTGGTTTTCAATGGTGATCGCGTGACTGTGCGTCAAAGCTCTGTCGATCGTAAAGGCAAAGCATGGGGCTTTATCACAGAAGTATTGCAGCGCCGTGTGAAACAGGTGATTGGTAAATTAAATGTCCATGATGGCGAGTATTTTTTACAGCCAAGTGCTCCAAATGCCCATCAGCCTATTCCGCTTGAAAAAGAATTGGTCGAGCACGCCAAGGTCAATGTTGGCGATCATCTACGTATTGCAATTGATGATTATCCAACACGTGAAGAGTTTGCAACTGGGCACATTGTGCAGTCGATGTCGGATAAAGCCGATACTGAAATTATCATTCCGCAAACGATTTTAGAATTTGGTCTGCCGTATGAGTTTTCAGATGAAGTGATTCAGGAAGCTGAGAGTTTTAAAGAACCCTCGAAAAAAGATATTGAAGGTCGAATCGATTTACGCGATCTACCGCTGGTTACCATTGACGGCGAAGACGCACGCGACTTTGATGATGCCGTTTATGCCGAAAAACGCGCAGGTGGCGGCTACCGTGTCGTGGTTGCAATTGCCGATGTAAGCCATTATGTGCGTGTTGGAAAACCGCTTGATGATGAGGCACAAGAACGCGGTACATCGGTCTATTTTCCGCATTTTGTATTGCCGATGCTGCCAGAGGCACTCTCGAACGGTTTATGTTCGCTCAATCCGCATGTCGATCGTCTGTGTATGGTGTGTGATCTCAAGCTATCGCGTGCAGGACGCGTCATGAGCTATGAGTTTTATCCATCCGTCATGCATTCAAAAGCGCGTCTCACCTATACCCAAGTGGCGCGGTATTTTGAGGGACATACCGATGCGATTCCAAATGACAAAAGTGTGCAAAAATCACTAAATACACTGTTTCAGCTCTATCAAACTTTAAAAGACTTGCGTGCCAAACGTCATGCGATGGAGTTTGAAACGGTTGAAACCTACATGACCTTTGATGCTCTAGGTGGTATTAACGAAATTTTGCCACGTACCCGGAACGATGCACATAAACTGATTGAAGAATGCATGTTGCTTGCCAACGTCGCAGCCGCTGAATACGCCTTGGCCAATGATATTCCGATGCTTTATCGTGTACATGAGCCACCTGAGTTCTCTCGCATTCAAAAGGTTAAAGATTTTGTTAAATTACTCGGCCTTCCGTTTCCAGACCAGCCAACACAGGCCGATTACCAGCGCGTGATTGAAGCCACTAAAGACCGAATTGATGCGCCAAGTATTCATTCCGTGTTGCTGCGCTCTATGATGCAGGCGTACTACGGTGCAAAAAATGCGGGACACTTTGGTTTGGCTTATGAGGCCTATACGCATTTCACCTCACCGATTCGTCGTTATCCGGATTTATTATTACATCGTGCACTCAAAGCACATTTACAGCATAAACCATCTCCACTTTCGGGTGCCGCGCTCGATGAAGCTGGTGAGCATTTCTCACGTACCGAGCGTCGTGCAGATGAGGCATCACGTAGTGTAACCACATGGCTTAAATGTCATTATATGCAGCAACATTTAGGTGAAGAGTTTATTGGTAATATTAGCGCGGTTACCGAGTTTGGGCTGTTTGTTACCTTAAAAGATTTATATGTCGATGGCATGATTCATGTGAGCCAATTAGGCGATGACTTCTTTATCTATGATCAAGCCAGTCAGAGCCTTGTGGGGCAAAATCGTGGGCAAATCTTTGGTTTGGGCGACGAAGTCAAAATCAAGGTCGCAGGCGTGAATCTTGATGAACGTAAAATCGATTTCGAACTGACGCAGCAAATCACGCATGCCGGCCGTATCATTCGTAGCCGTGCCCCGCGCACTACAAAAGCTCAAGCCACTGAACAGGTGTTTCATGGTGCGTCGGATACACAGCCACGTGAACAGCAACGCTCCGAGAAAAAAGACAAAAGCAAGCCAAGCTCTTATACCAAAAAGACAGGCAAGAAAAAAACCTCGTCCAAAACCGCAGTGAAAGCGGAAAAGGACAAGAAAAAGTCTAAAGTCAAAAAGAAAAAGTCCAATGCCAAACCTAAAAGTGATTAATCTAATTGCAGATTAATTTTAGGTCTATGGCAACGATGGCCTAGCATTCATTGACATGCTAGGCCGTCAAAATAAGGTAAAGATTATTTTAACCCAGCAAAAAAGAAATAAAGCATCCTTGATTTCCAGCGCTCGAAGCCTTACATCTATAAGTAAGTTCACTCGATACGGCGAAGACAATGCAATTAGAAAAAGCACATTTACCTGTTCCTCAATTTGACCAGATTCAACTGGACACCCTCAAACAAGATATCGAAAAAAATATTCAGGCAGGTCAACGCTTTCTCGATCAATTAGATACGCCACCTTCAGACTTTGCCGCACAACATGCGCTGGTACAACAGCTTGATCAGCTCGAAAATGCCATGAGCGAATCTTGGGGCGTGTTATCACACTTAAATGCCGTGATGAACAATGCTCAGACGCGTGAAGTCTATCAGGCGCTTTTACCGAGCTTGAGTGAATATTATACGCAGTTGGGTCAACACACAGCGCTGTATCAAAGCTATCAACAGCTTCACGACAGCAGTCAATTTTCAAGTTTAAGTGCTGACGAACAAAGCGCGATTCGGTTGGCCTTACGAGACTTTAAACTTTCAGGTGTCGCATTAGAAGGTGCCAACAAAGCACGTCATGCAGAAATTTCGGCGCGCCTGTCGCAATTGTCTTCAGACTTTTCCAATCATGTTTTGGATGCCACACAAGCGTATTTCAAACCGCTGTCTGAAGAGGAACTTATAGGTTTACCGCAAAGTAGTATCGAATTGCTCAAACAATACGGTCAACAGCGTGAACTAAATCAGCCCGTGGCGACGCTAGATTTTCCTGCCTATCTGGCCATCATGACCTATGCCGAAAATCGTGAGTTACGTGAAACGCTCTATAAAGCTTACACGACACGCGCCTCGGATCAGGCCGATCATCCAGAGTACGATAATACTGCGGTAATGGAAGAGATTTTGGCACTGCGCCAAGAAATGGCGCAGCTCTTGGGCTTTGAAAATTTTGCCGCTTACTCACTGGCCAGTAAAATGGCACCTGATGTAGACACTGTACATGATTTTCTGGTTGATCTGGCGGCGCATGCACGCACACCTGCGCTAAAAGAAGTTGAGGAACTGACTGCAATTGCACGTCAAGACGGACTCGATAAGCTACAACCGTGGGACAGCGGCTATTACTCGGAAAAACTGAAACAGCAGCAGTTTAACTTATCGCAAGAAGCACTCAAACCTTACTTCCCTGCACCTAAAATCATTCAAGGTCTGTTTCAGATTGTGCAGCGTTTATACGGCATCGATATTGTAGAACGTGAAGCGCCAGTCTGGCATCCGGATGTGCGTTATTACGAACTTGAAGACCAAGGTCAAGTGCTGGCAGGTTTTTATTTCGATCTCTACGCGCGCAGCAGCAAACGTGGTGGCGCATGGATGAGTGGTTTCCGCTCACGTATGCAAAGCGCGCAAGGCTTACAAAAGCCAATCTGCTATATGGTGTGTAATTTTACGCCGCCAGTTGGCAAACAGCCTGCCCTGCTCACACATGATGAAGTGAATACGCTGTTTCATGAGTTTGGTCACGGCCTACACCACATGCTGACCGAAGTCGACAATATTTCAGTTGCAGGCACGCATGGGGTGGCATGGGATGCCGTCGAGCTGCCAAGCCAGTTTATGGAGTTTTGGACATGGGATCAGCAAAGTCTTAATCTGCTCAGTGAACATATCGAAACCAAAGCCCAGTTACCAGAAGCGTTACTCAATGCCTTGCTCAGCGCACGCTTTTTCCAGTCTGGCATGCAAACCTTACGTCAAATCGAATTTGCGCTCTTTGACTTAACGATTCACCGCAAGACACCTGCATTAACCAGCAGTCAGATTCAAGCCGAGCTGGATCAGATTCGCCGTGAATTTGCCGTTCTGCCAACTGCTGCTTACAATCGTTTCCAGCACAGTTTTAGCCATATTTTTGCTGGCGGTTATGCAGCGGGTTATTATTCCTATAAATGGGCAGAAGTGCTGGCCAGCGACGCATTTGACCGCTTTGAGCAAGAAGGAATTTTCAATACACAAACTGGTGCAGAGTTCCGTAAGGCCATATTGGCCGTTGGTGGCAAAGACACCGCACTGGATGCATTCGTAAATTTCCGTGGTCGTGAACCCAAAATTGATGCGCTATTGCGTCATCAAGGTTGGACGAACGACCCTCAAACGGCTTAAACTTATCCATCCAGATCAAGCAAGGTGAGTAAATCATGAAACGTCGATTCATTGCAGGTGCAAAATGCCCCAAATGTGGCGCAATGGACCGCGTGGTCATGTTAACCACAGATGAGCATGAATGGATCGAGTGTATCGAATGCGATTACACCGAAAATCGTCCTACTCATGTGGAGGAGCCAGAACAACCGGCTGCGCCAGATGAAGTGGGCGTGATTCAGTTCAAGCCACGAACTAAGTCTTAAATCAATAAAAAAGCACCCGAAGGTGCTTTTTTATTGGACTTATGAATACCAGCCAAACATTTTAAATAGATAAGGCGCAAAGGTTACAATCATTAAGGCGGGGAACAACACCATAATCGGAAGCAACCAGCGTTCATAACGATAATAAAAACTGGTGTATTTTTCTTTGGCTTCCTTATCGGCTGCCGAGACTTCTTCATCTCCCACCGACAGCCGCGTCAGTAAGTGATTCAGTGCCACTGGAGGCGTCACATAGCCCAGCTCGAAAGCCACCAAAACAATCATCCAGAAATGAATAGGATGAATCCCATTTTCGTAGGCCACAGGCGCAATGGTCGCTGCCACCAAAATCACTGCACCAAATGGATCGGTACACATTCCAATCAGCGCAAGCAACATGGCAATAAAGAACAATGAAATGGTAATACTGCCCAAGTGAGTCGGTAAATACTCGACAATCTCGGTACGTTCAATTAATCCACCAACACTTGCAGACAGTGCCATCAGAATAATTAAGGCGCCAATGTGTCCTACTGTTTCAGCGGTTGCGAAATGCATTGATCTGGCAAATCCACGGCGATACTGACTGCTTTGCGCACCATGTTCACGCAGAAAAGGCGAGTTCTTTTCATGCTCCTTAATTAAAGATTCATGCTCAGCCAATACAGGCACAGATTTTGGCTCTTTACGGATTTTATCAAACAAAATAATCGCGATCAGGATCAAAGGTAGAATCACTGGTGCGGTAAATTCGTTCATGCCGGTATCGAGTGCATATTTATAAAATGCCAGTACCACAATCGTAATCACAATATATGGAATAACCGGAATACAAGCACGCAGCATATTCGGTAATGCTACACGTGGCGAATTCACGCGGAATTTTGTATCGGCCAGTAATAATGATACGCCTAAAAAGATAAATGCAGTCAACCAGAAAACATAAAAGCCATGATCGAATAATTCATCTGAGGTGACATGACGGCTATCCAGCATGGCAATTAAAACCACCAGCAAACATGGTCGAACCACCACCCCGAGTGAGCCAGACATTGCCGATACAGCTAGCGCATATTGACGGCGTGCACCCGAATTCCAGACTTCTTTGTAAATAATTGCCCCTGCTGCAATTACGAAAATACCAGAAGCTCCGGTATAGGCAGTTGGAATCGCAGCAGCCAGCAAAATTAGCCATGTTAGGGTTTCAGGTGCTAGATTCCACGGGCGTAAAATATCCAGAAACAGATCCATCACTCGGGTTTGGGTCAGTAGCATCCCCGCCCAGATAAACAGCGCCAGATTTAGGAAAATCCCGGAAAACTCGACCAGAATTCCCAAGTAAATCCCTTGCCCCATCGGGTAATCCATAAAGAAGGTAAAGGCTAGACCCGTCAAAATCGACATATAGGCATACAGCGGTACACTGAGCAAGGCAAGGCCGATATTTCCTCCGGGTTGTGCCTGCTTAGGAATACGAAACAATTGAAATACACTGATCAATGTCAAAATACCAAATAAGCCAATCCATAGCCAAGACACCACCAATGCTTCATGGGTAATGGCCACACCGGACTGGATTAAAGAATGATACTGACTGATGGTCGATAGCGTCAGCAAAGCATTCCCGATGACCATTGCAATCGAGTACACCACAAAATCAATTTTTGATTTTGGGCTACGCAAACCAATATGATGAATTTTTAAACTGGCTGTAATCGCGGCAAAAAACACCATGATCAAAAGGAAAATCGTACGATTATCCACGCCAAATTTAAATATCCCAAAAAATCCTGTTTCAAGTGCGCGATAAGTCCGTAAGCTTGGGTGCTTGTCCAAATGCGCGATTGCCTTGTCATAAAACTGATATTTTTCTTCACACAACTGCTGTGCTGCCAGAAGTGATGCGCGAACGTCCTGTTCAGATGCTGCACCAAAGAAGTCGGCAAACTCATCATTTTTATTGGCTTTCATCTGCGCCTGAACTTGCGCATCAATATTAGGATGTCGATCGCAACTCGGCTTTTGTGGTTCAGCACGTAAAAATGAATATTGCATTCCAGTGGCCGGATCGCCATAGAGCCGTTCACCCATACGCAATAGCTGCCCATGAATCATTTCTCCTGTCCCGACAATCAAGGTCAGTAACAGCAAAATAAGGATGGCAAATGTCGAAATCCATTCATTCCAGATATAACCCAGCAGACCTAGGCCAGACCTTTGTTGTTGATTTTCTTGCATATCTATTCCACTTTATTTTGATTGTCAGGTTTATCTACCGATAAACATGCGTTCCTTGGCAGTAGGTATCCGCCCATCCGCCGTACGTTATATTTGTTTAAATTTGCAATACTCCGTTCAAGATAAGAATGACTCAAATGATTTTTTTAAAGGCGTTTTGTGTCAACTCTTTGCTACTTTAAATTGAGTATAGAGTAAATAAAGTCCGCCTGCGGCAGCGCCAGCAATTGCTCCAAGCAAATGTGATTCAATCAAAACAGGACTGCCAATCAATTGGGCCGTACCCGTTTGTCCAAATGTATTTTCCCAGATCACCTTGAGCACAATCAGCGCCAACACCAATGCGGCAAATTTTCGCTCCTTGCGATAACGTAACGACACCAATGCCACGGCCACATAGAGCCCATGCAGTACACCCGAAAAACCGGCATAGGCCTCGATATAGGGCATAAGATAATAAAATCCGAGGCTAATACAGGGTGAAATCGTCACAATCAAGATGAGCAACTGTCGATTCTTAACATGTGGAAAAATAAAGGGTAAACACACAAATGCCAGCAGATTTAAAATGAAATGAATCCAACCGACATGTACCCAATGCGCAGTCCAGAATCGCCAGAAGTCGTTGGCTTATTTCGACGACACTGCTTTCGGCGTTGTCGCAGGTTGACTGGCAGCAGCTGCACCATCGGCATTAAAAAGATCTTCCAAGTCAGATGATCCTTTACTTTGCTCATCCCAGAACGTACTCATACCACCGTCATCGGTACGGATACCTGTATGTTCGGTCCAGTAACGATCCGAAATATTTTGGACCATAACACCTGCCATGGCATCGATCAGTTTGAAATCTGGATTCACTGGTTTATCTTCGGCACGGGAGGCATCATAAGTTTTTAAAGCATCTCGAATCTTGCTGTCATCACCGCTGGCCTGTGCTGCAACCGCATACAGGGCATGCGATAAACGCACTCCTTTTTGCTCACCGATCTGTGCAGATTGTTTGAGTGTGGTATAAGGATCTGGTTTGCCATCTCCCGCCCCTGGCAATAACGTCCAGATTACGGCTCGGGTTGCATTTGGTGCGCCCCAAAACTTGGTATTGTCCAAACAGGTCATGCTGCGCTCTACAATACCTGCGATATCTTTGGGTACATTTACCGATCCACCCGAGTTGATGTCATTGGTAATGGCTTGCAAGCCACTCACCAAACCTAATAAGTAGATGGTCTGATCTAGATCGTTACGCATGGTTGGGCATGATTCGCCAAGATGGTAGTGGTACTTGCTCTCCCAGCGCTTTGCAAACAGTTGATATCCTGAATATTGTCTTTCTGCTGCCACGGCAGCCCAGCGTTTTTGTTCGATCCGGGCATCTTGAGCCTCAGAGACCTGACCTGCTTTGGATGCACGTAAATAGCGAAGTTCTTGCTCTAATGCCTGACGCTCTGCACACATGCCTGAAGCGGCATAAAGGAGCACTGCCATGCGAGTTGGATCTGCCCCCATGTCTTTGGTCGACATCACTACAGGCGTTAAGCTATTGCCAGCATTACAAACCATATCGACATCATCCATCTTTAGTATGGGCGGTACGATATGTTTTTCACCGAACTTCAAGGCGACGTTCGCACCCGATTTGATAAAATATGAACATCCAGAGAGTACAGATGTTGCAACAACCACTGCGGTCAGTCCTCGACCCAGTTTAAGCAGATTCGACATATCTCATTCCTCGAGGTAATTTTATTGTTTTGCTTTTGCCGTACATTAGCAGATGGATGATCCGTTTCAAAGCGTCAAAGGCGATGCTGCATTTCTATACTTTGACATATCTAAAGTAGAATGAATTGGCATTTTGACAAAAAATATATAAATTTTGGGCAAAAAAAAGTAGCATTGCGACGGTTCAGCACATGCTACTTATAAACTGGACAAATCCAGAATGAGACTATCGGTGTTGTAAATAATCCTTGATTACGGTTCCCACGCGTCCTACGATCACCGCCAGAACAAAGGCAATGACTGGAAACAACCATGCTGGAATATCGATCATTTCGACCTCCTTCACATTGAGCGTTGGTAAGGCTACTTTAGCGAATCGGTTTAAGAAGATTGAAGGATATTGTCTAACAATTCACACTTTTTAAGTTTTTTATGTAAGATGACCGAACAATTTTATTTTAAATTATCTTATTTATATGATTTATATCAAAAAAATTATAAGTCGCTACGCAAGATTGTTAAACAATCAACCTAACTTTGCCAGACGTTTCAGACGCTTCCAGTCTTGCTGTATCACCTGATCTCGCCAGATCACCATGGAGGCGCGAGAGGGAACTGTGCGTAAGATCATATACAACTCATGATCAATCACGCGCTCTAGCACAATTGAATAAGGCTGCGCTGAATCTGAAGCGTGGCAAGACCATAACTGCTGATCAAGTTGCCCTACCGCCATTACTCTGGGTCGACGTAAAAACATCGCAAAGCTGATTAGCATAAGGATATTGAGTAGCAACCATAGCCACAATGGACAAATCTGCCAGAGCAATCCACTGATTGAACCGAAAATCATGAGCTGAAACAAAAGGGCAAGCTTACTTCGTTTCAGCGCAAAATATGGCTGCTTAGCCATGCACGTAATGTTTCAATTTTACAATTAAATGCTTGAGTTCAACTTGAGGTGGTTCACTCACTTCCATAAACCAGTCGAGTAAATCTGGATCTTCTTGCGCGACCAGCTCGGCAAATAATGCTTTTTCTGTCGGATCAGCTGTCAGATAGTGATGTTTGACATACGGATCAAAGTACACATCAATTTCTTTTAAGCCACGTCGTGCACGGTAAATAACTTTACGTTCTTCAAGTGTTAGATCTTCAGACATATATTTCCCCTTTCTGATTAAGCCCTCATAGTTTACCCGAAGCATCTATCAATGGAGGAATGATTTTTATGGATTGACCAATTTCATCATTTCCAGATCATGATTGAGCATTCTTCACATTGTCTCTAGCTAGCGATTTGGCATTTACTGCACAAAGAATCAACACAGTTTAAAAAGGATTTCTCATGCAATCTGGTGCCATTCGTCCAATTCCCTCCATGCTACCACGTGCATTGTTTAATGAAGAACACAATGCATTTCGCGAAACCGTGCGCAAGTTTTATGAAAAAGAAGTGGTTCCCAATATCGAAAAATATGAAGCACAGCAACACGTTGATCGGGATTTATGGAATAAAGCGGGTGCTCTAGGCCTGTTATGCACCACCATGCCTGAAGAGTATGGTGGATCTGGAGTGGATCGACTCTACAGCATGATCTTGATTGAAGAACAAGCCTACGCCATGGATTCAAGTACCGGCTTTTCTTTACACTCCGACATTGTGGCCAATTACATCAATAATTTTGGGAATGAAGCACAAAAACAGCAGTGGTTGCCACGTATGGCGAGCGGTGAAGTTGTGACGACCATTGCCATGACTGAGCCGGGTACAGGCTCGGACTTACAAGCCGTGCGCACCAGTGCAGTACTCGATGGTGATGAATATGTAATCAATGGCTCTAAAATTTTTATTACCAACGGCTATCTTTGTGACATGGCCATTGTGGTGTGTAAAACCGGTCATAACGAAAAAGGCTCTGCCAATTTATCGCTGATCATGGTGGAAGCCAACCGTGCAGGATTTAGTAAAGGCAAACCGTTAAACAAGATTGGCATGAAAGGTCAGGATACCTGTGAGCTATTTTTTGATAACGTCCGCGTTCCCAAAGAAAACCTGCTGGGTATGGAAGGTATGGGCTTTATCATGCTAATGAAAGAACTGGCATGGGAACGTATGCTAGTGGCGATTATCTGCCAAGCCGGTGCTGAGGCTGCATTTGCCCACACGGTTCAATATACCAAAGACCGTAAAGCCTTTGGTAAAGCCATTGCAAGCTTTCAAAATACACGCTTCAAACTGGCCGAATTGCGCACAGAAATTGATTTTGGACGTGCCTATCTCGATCGTTGCATGCAATTACAGCTTGACGATCAACTTGGCATTGATGCAGCTGCGGCAGCCAAATACAAAATTTCAGATCTGTTCTCCAAAGTGGTCGATGATTGCTTACAATTGCATGGCGGCTACGGCTACATGATGGAGTATCCAATTGCACGCGCTTACATCGATAACCGGGCCAATCGTATTTATGCGGGAACAAATGAAATTATGAAAGAATTAATTGCCCGAACGCTTTAAGTTTATTGATTTAAATTAATAAAAAAGGGAGCAAACACGTGCTCCCCTTTTTTAATTTGATCATCTTCTATTACGAGACCAGTTTTGGCTTACGCTCTGCCACAGGTGTAGCCGTATGGAATTGCAAGACACCATCATCAAAACGCGCCTGTTTTAAAGCTTTACGATCGGCCAAATAATTATTGGTGACTTTCCAAGGCGCATGTTTACCTTGCTTTGGCATCACATTGGCCGCACGGGCAATATACCCCGAAGTTAGGCTTCCCATCACAGTATCATCAAGCAGCTCTGCCTGATCACCCTTTGGTATAACTTCATCGTAATGATGCTGATCCATATAATTGAGCAAGCGACAAATATAATCGGCAGCAATGTCGACTTTTAAAGTCCAAGATGCATTGATGTAACCAATAATCATGGCCATATTTGGCACATCACTCACCATCACGCCTTGATACAACATGCATTTAGAGGTATTCAATGGCTGACCATCGATTGAGCCTTTAATACCACCCAAAATCTGAATCTCAAGCCCAGTGGCAGACACAATAATATCGGCGTCTAGATGTTGCCCAGATTTTAACAAAATACCAGTTTCAGTCAGCTGTTGAATTTGATCGGTTTCAACACTGGCTTGACCAGAGCGCAAAATCTTAAATAGGTCACCATCAGGAACGACACACAAACGTTGATCCCAAGGATTATATGAAGGTGTAAAGTGTTTCATGTCCACTTTGCCCTTCAACTGCATTTCGATCGACTTCAGTAATAGTCGACGCACCAGCTTAGGCTGCTTTTGCGACAAGGCATAAATGCCGCGCTGTACGCCAATATTACGTGCACGGGTCAGTTTATAGGCGACATCTTCGGGCAAAATCTTGCGCATGCGATCATAAATCATATCGATGGCTGGAACTGAAGCGATATAAGTCGGTGAGCGTTGCAACATCGTGACATGTCCAGCTCCACCCTTCACCATGGCTGGCACTAGTGTAATCGCAGTGGCACCACTTCCAATAATCACCACTTTCTTTCCAGCATAATCTAGATTTTCTGGCCAGTGTTGTGGATGAATTAACTGACCTTTGAAGGCTTCCTTATTTGGGAAATCAGGTGCAAAACCTTGATCGTAGTTGTAATAGCCCGTGCAACCCACAATAAAATTCGCAATCCACGTCTGTTTTTTTTGTGTCGCATCTTCTATTTCAACAAACCATTTTTTTTGTAAAGAATCGTAATTTGCAGACAATACGCGGTGTTTGAAATGAATTTTTTCAGCCAGTTTATATTCATCGACCACTTCTGCCAGATAGTTTTTAATGGCAGGACCAGAAGCAAGCACATTGGCACTTTGCCATGGCTTGAAGTTAAAACCAAAAGTTGACATGTCAGAATCTGATCGAATACCTGGATAACGGAATAAATCCCATGTACCGCCAATACTCTCACGACGCTCAATGATCTCAAACTGACGTTGAGGAGAACTTTTTGAAAGGTGTGCGGCAATTCCAATGCCAGAAATACCTGCACCCACAATCAAGATATCAATGTGCTTTTCCATGTTGTTTTTATAACCTTGAAAACAGTTCAACTTTATTAAAGCACAAATTTGACAATACACAATGTCAAGTTTGAACCATTTATCGGGTTTTCATGTCAATACAGGACAAAATATACAGGCATAAAAAAAGACCGGTAAAAACCGATCTTTTTTTGAATAAGAAACTTATTCTGCTGAAGTGTTTACTTCGCGATCTACTAGCTCTACGTAAGCCATCGGCGCTGCATCACCAGCACGGAAGCCCGCTTTAAGAACACGTAGATAACCGCCGTTACGTTCTTTGTAACGAGGGCCGAGTACGGTAAATAATTTACCTACAGTTGCAGCATTACGAGTACGAGCAAACGCTAAGCGACGGTTTGCTACAGTATCGTTTTTCGCTAGAGTGATTAAAGGCTCAGCAACACGACGCAATTCTTTCGCTTTAGGCACAGTTGTTTTGATTAACTCGTGCTCAAACAATGAATTTGCCATGTTTTGAAACATCGCTTTACGATGGCTGCTTGTACGGCCTAATTTCACACCACTATTACGATGACGCATGGTGATAGTCCTACTTAATTAACGGCTGCGATAGGCAAAGCGATCGTCCATGCGTAAACTAGCAGGTGGCCAGTTTTCTAAACGCATGCCGAGTTGCAAGCCTTTCGAAGCTAAAACATCTTTAATCTCAGTCAACGATTTTTTACCTAGGTTAGGAGTTTTTAACAACTCAACTTCAGTACGTTGAACAAGATCACCAATGTAGTAAATATTTTCTGCTTTCAAACAGTTAGCAGAACGAACAGTAAGCTCTAGATCATCTACTGGACGAAGCAAGATTGGGTCAACTTCTTCACGAGGTTCTTGAGCAACAGGTGCTTGATCTTTCTGAAGATCAACAAAAATTGCAATTTGTTGTTGCAAGATTGTTGCCGCTTTGCGGATTGCTTCTTCAGGATCTACAGTTCCGTTGGTTTCAAGATCGATAACCAGTTTATCTAGATCGGTACGTTGTTCTACACGCGCATTTTCAACGGTGTAAGAAACACGTTTGATCGGGCTGTACGACGCATCTAACTGTAGGCGACCTACCGGGCGAGTTTCGCCTTCCGGGAAACGCGAGTCAGAAGTTTCATAACCACGACCTTGAGATACTTTCAAGCGCATTTTGATTGAGCCTGAAGCACTCAAAGTACCAATAAGATGTTCTGGATTGACCACTTCAACATTATGAGGTAAACGTAGATCAGCGGCAGTAATGTCGCCTGGTCCTTGTTTCTCTAATGTCAAATATGCTTCATTTTGATCGAACAGCTTAATAGACAATCCTTTAAGGTTCAGCAAGAGCTCGACGATGTCCTGCTGCAAGCCTTCTAAAGTACTGTACTCGTGCTCGACGCCTTCTATTTCAACTTCAACCACAGCAGCGCCAGGCAAAGAAGACAATAGAATGCGACGTAAAGCATTACCTAGAGTGTGACCAAAGCCACGCTCTAAAGGTTCCAGAATCACTTTTGCCGAGGTCCCGCTCACCGCTTCGACCTTGATCGCTTGCGGAGTTAGAAACTCGTTTGCAGTACGCGTCATTTATTGCTACCTCAAGGATTATTTAGAATACAATTCTACAATCAAGCTTTCGTTGATTTCAGCAGGCAAATCAGAACGATCTGGCGCAGCTTTGAACGTACCTTCAAGCTTAGAATGATCAACTTCCATCCAAGCAGGAATACCACGTTGAGCAGCTAATTCAATTGCGTTTTTGATACGTAATTGTTGTTTAGCACCTTCATGCACTGCAATCACGTCACCCGCTTTCACTTGAATAGACGCGATGTTTACACGACGGCCATTTAAAGTGATTGAACGGTGACTTACCAACTGACGAGCTTCTGCACGTGTAGAACCAAAACCCATGCGATAAACAACGTTATCGAGGCGGCTTTCAAGCAATTTCAACAAGTTTTCACCTGTTGCGCCTTTAACACGAGCTGCTTCTTTATAGTAATTACTAAATTGACGCTCTAACACACCGTACATACGACGTACTTTTTGTTTTTCACGTAATTGTAGTGAATACTCTGATTGCTTACCGCGAGCTTGGCCATGTTGACCAGGCGCTTTCGCATGTTTTTTAGTTTTGACGTCAAATGGTTTAACGCCAGATTTAAGCTGCAGGTCTGTCCCTTCGCGACGAGAGAGTTTGCATTTTGGACCAATATAACGAGCCATGAATGTTTCTCCTTACACGCGACGTTTTTTAGGTGGACGGCAACCGTTGTGAGGGATTGGAGTCACATCGGTAATGCTGTTGATCTTATAACCCACTGCGCCTAATGCACGAACCGCAGACTCACGACCTGGACCAGGACCTTTTACAAGGACGTCTAGGTTTTTCAAACCGTAATCCAAAGCTGCTTTACCAGCAACTTCAGCAGCTACCTGAGCAGCAAACGGAGTTGATTTACGTGAACCACGGAAGCCTTGTCCACCTGAGGTGGCCCAAGCCAATGCATTACCTTGACGATCGGTAATCGTAACAATGGTGTTATTAAAAGACGCGTGAATGTGTGCAACACCTTCAGAGACGGTACGGGTGACCTTCTTGCGTGTGCGAGTATCTTTAGCCATCTTTTAGCTTCCAGAAATCTTACTTTTTAATCGGTTTGCGCGGACCTTTACGGGTACGTGCGTTAGTTTTGGTGCGTTGTCCGCGGACAGGCAAGCTGCGACGATGACGAAGGCCACGGTAGCAACCTAAATCCATTAAACGTTTAATGTTCATGGAAATTTCGCGACGTAAGTCACCTTCGGTTGGAACCTTAGCAACTTCTGCACGAATCGCATCAAGCTGAGCATCATCCAACTCACGGATTTTAGTGGTTTGACCAATACCAGCAGCAGCTAAGATGTTCTTAGCAGTGTGGCGACCAATACCAAAAATATACGTGAGGGAGATAACAGCATGCTTGTTATCCGGAATGTTTACACCGGCAATACGAGCCATTCACTTTCTCCAAAAAGGCAGTAGATAATCAACCGCCCCACAAAAAATCTTTGAGGGGCGGATATTAACCTAATTAGCCTACTGAAATCAACAGGTCTTGATCAGATTAACCTTGACGCTGCTTATGACGAGGTTCTGCGCTACAAATTACGCGAATTACCCCATTACGACGGATAACTTTACAGCTACCACAAATTTTCTTTACAGAAGCTTGTACTTTCATGATGAAACCTCTAAGTGCGCTTATCCCTTAGGATGAGCAGTCGTTTTTCTCATTAACGTTTGATTGTCATATTGATGAGACGTGAGATGTGCTTGCAATTGAGCCATAAAGTCCATCACCACAACCACTACGATCAGCAACGATGTACCGCCCAAATGGAACGGAATACCGAATGAATTCTGTAGGATCATTGGCATCAAACACACCACAGTAATATAAATCGCACCAATAAACGTCAAACGATTAAGAATATGATCTAAATAACGAGCCGTTTGCTCACCTGGGCGTATACCAGGTACATATGCGCCGCTACGTTTTAGGTTTTCTGACACTTCTTTCGGACTGAAAACCAGTGCCGTGTAGAAATAACAGAAGAAAATAATTAACGTACCGAACAGCATTAAATACAACGGCTGTCCAGGCGATAACACGAGTGCCAAATCTTGCAAGCTACGCTTTACAATACCCGCATTCGGATCTGCACTACCTAACCATTGACCCAAGCTCGCTGGAAATAATAACAATGAGCTTGCAAAAATAGCTGGAATTACACCTGCCATATTAATTTT
Organism: Acinetobacter sp. 243_ASPC; assembly: GCF_001054715.1. NCBI lineage: Bacteria > Pseudomonadati > Pseudomonadota > Gammaproteobacteria > Moraxellales > Moraxellaceae > Acinetobacter > Acinetobacter sp. 243_ASPC. The sequence goes on from NZ_JVOR01000005.1 coordinate 17,107, forward strand.
CAATGGCAAATGCGTTTGCTGTGCAGTGAATATCCGGCGACCTTGTTGCTTTTGTGCATAGTTAACAGGAATGCGTCGTTGTGCTTTTTCGATAAACACAATTGCTGCAAGGACAGCAAGAGATAACAAGGCAAATACGGCAATTCCAATTAAACTGCCCTGCCCATTTTGGACAGAAGTAAAGGCCTGAATTACCTGATTGGGTAACCCTGCAACAATTCCTGCAAAAATGATCATCGAGATACCATTACCAATACCACGTTCGGTAATTTGTTCTCCCAACCACATTAGGAACATCGTTCCAGCAACCAAAGAGGTTACCGCAGGAACATAAAATGCTAGTCCGGAAGTCAGCGTAATTCCCTGACTAATCAGACCAGCACACATCCCTACACCTTGCACGAGTGCAAGAAATAAGGTGCCATAACGCGTGTATTGATTAATTTTGCGCTTGCCTTGCTCGCCTTCTTTCTTTAAAGCTTCTAGCGAAGGAACGACCGTAGACATTAACTGCACGATAATCGATGCTGAAATATACGGCATGATCCCTAGTGCGAGAATTGACATACGTTCTAATGCACCGCCAGAGAACATATTAAATAAACCCAAGAAGGTTCCTTCATTGGCTTTAAAAAAACGTGCTAGCGCTACATTATCAATACCCGGCAACGGAATATGCGCTCCTAGTCGAAAGACCAGCAATGCACCAATCAAGAACATTAATCGGCGAATAATTTCACGGTATTTCACGTGAAACGGCTGTCCTTTCATCATGTTGACATGACCTGAAGAACTAGGAGACATAGACACTCGGCATTACTCCTCGACTTTACCGCCAGCAGCTTCAATTGCAGCTTTAGCGCCTTTAGTCAAAGCAACACCTTGCACAGTAAACGCGCGAGTTACTTCACCAGAAAGAACAACACGTGCACGAACTTGGTCACGACGAACAACGTTCGCAGCTTTCAAAGTTTCAAGGCTAACAACTTCGCCTTCCACTTTGTTGAGTTCAGATAAACGCACTTCAGCAGTTTTCAAAGCGATTTGGCTAGTGAAACCGAATTTAGGCAAACGACGATAAATCGCTGTTTGACCGCCTTCAAAGCCTGGGCGTACACCACCGCTCTTACGTGATTTTTGACCTTTGACACCACGGCCACCAGTCTTACCAACGCCAGAGCCGATACCACGACCTAAACGACGGTTGTCACGTTTTGCACCTTCTGCAGGTGCAAGTTCATTTAAACGCAGAGTCATGGTTTACTCCTCTACACTAACCATATAGTAGACTTTGTTGATCATACCGCGGTTTGAAGGAGTATCTTGTACTTCTACCGTATGACCAATACGACGCAGACCTAAACCTTGTAGGCAAAGTTTGTGATTTTTCAAACGATGCGAAGCAGATTTGATCTGGGTAACTTTAATCGTTTTCATGATTGATTACCCTTGAATTTGTTCTACTGAAAGACCACGTTTTGCAGCAACTTTCTCAGGAGAAGTCATATCACGCAAACCTTTAAAAGTCGCGTTTACTACATTCGCAGCATTCGTAGAACCATAACATTTAGCAAGTACGTTATGTACACCAGCAGCTTCTAAAACGGCACGCATAGCACCACCAGCAATTACGCCAGTACCTTCAGAAGCAGGTTGCATGTACACACGGCTTGCGCCATGACGAGCATTCACAGGGTGTTGTAGAGTAGTACCCGCAAGGTCAACTGTAATCATGTTACGACGAGCAGCTTCAAGTGCTTTAGAAATAGCAGCTGGAACTTCACGTGCTTTACCACGACCAAAACCTACACGGCCATTTCCGTCGCCCACAACAGTCAATGCTGTGAAAGAGAAAATACGACCACCTTTAACAACCTTGGCTACACGATCAACGGCAACCAGCTTCTCAACGAGACCTTCGTTTTGTTCAACTTTCGCCATGATTAGAACTCCAAGCCGCCTTCACGAGCAGCATCAGCCAAGGCTTTGATACGACCATGATATTTAAAACCAGAACGGTCAAACGCAACTTTAGTAACACCAGCTGCTTTAGCACGTTCAGCAATTAAAGCACCTACTTTAGTAGCCGCTTCAACGTTACCAGTAGTACCACTACGCAATGATGTATCCAAAGTAGAAGCTTGCGCTAAAACTTTGCCACCATCTGCTGAAATAACTTGTGCGTAGATGTGACGCGGCGTGCGGTTTACACACAAACGAGTCGCACCCAATGCACGGATGTGCAAGCGTGTGCTTTTCGCACGACGCAAACGGGATTGTTTCTTTTCGTTCATAAGAACCTCGCGCCTTATTTCTTCTTAGCTTCTTTACGAAGAACAACTTCATCCGAATAACGAACACCTTTACCTTTATACGGCTCTGGTGGACGGTAACCACGGATTTCTGAAGCAACTTGACCTAGTAACTGCTTGTCTGCAGACTTCAAAATAATTTCAGTCGCAGTTGGAGTTTCAGCAGTTACACCTTCAGGAAGGCTATACTCGATTGGGTGAGAAAAACCGAGGTTAAGGTTAATACTTGCACCTTTAACCGCAGCTTTGTAACCAACACCAATCAGTTGTAACTTACGTTCGAAGCCTTCGTTAACACCTTTTACAAGGTTGTTTAACACAGCGCGAGCAGTACCAGCTTGCATCCAAGCGTCTTTAGACTCTTTAACTGGAGCAAGTTGAAGTTTACCTTCTTCCTGTTTTAGCTCGACCAGCGCATGCAGGTTGAAAGACAATGTACCTTTAGTGCCTTTCACTTCGACCTGCCGGCCGTTCTGAGTAACTGTAACACCGTTAGGTACAGTTACTGGGGCTTTAGCCACACGAGACATGAGGAATCACCTATTAAGAAACAAAAGCAATAACTTCACCACCGATACCTGCAGCACGTGCAGCGCGATCAGTCATGATGCCTTTGCTTGTAGAAACAATTGCAATACCCAAACCTTGCTTAACGCTCGGTAGTTTATCTTTACCGCGATATTGGCGAAGACCTGGACGGCTTACGCGCTTCACAGTTTCGATAACTGGTTTGCCTTCAAAATATTTTAAAGTCAAAGTTAAAGTCGCTTTAGCTTCTTCTTGCGCAACTTCAACGTTAGAAATATAACCTTCTTGTTGAAGTACGTTTGCAATTGCAACTTTTAACTTAGAACTTGGCATAGAAACAGATTGTTTCTTCGCCATTTGTGCGTTACGAACACGTGTTAGCATGTCGGCAACGGTATCTTGCATACTCATCTATAGTCGCCCCTTACCAGCTTGCCTTAACAACGCCTGGTACATCACCCTGCATTACTGTGTCACGTAGTTTGTTACGGCTTAAACCGAACTTACGGAAGTAACCATGAGGACGACCAGTTAAACCACAACGGTTACGAAGACGAACAGGAGATGCATTACGTGGCAATGCCTGTAACTTTAACATCGCTTCAAAACGCTCTTCGTCGCTTGCATTTACGTTTGCAATCGTTGCTTTTAATTCAGCACGTTTTGCAGCGTATTTAGCAACAGTTTGTTCGCGTTTTAATTCGCGATTAATCATACCTTTCTTAGCCATATCGACCTCTTATTTGAACGGGAAGCCGAATGCACGCATAAGCGCACGGCCTTCGTCATCGGTGCGAGCAGTGGTAGTAATAGTAATATCCATACCACGAATACGATCAATCTTGTCAAAATCGATTTCAGGGAAAACGATTTGCTCTTTCAAACCCATCGAGTAGTTACCACGACCGTCGAATGATTTCGCTGAGAAACCACGGAAGTCACGGATACGAGGGATTGCGATCGAGATCAAACGGTCCAAGAATTCGTACATTTGTTCGCCACGTAAAGTAACTTTACAACCGATTGGCCAACCATCACGGATTTTGAAACCAGCGATTGATTTACGTGCAAGTGTAACTACTGGTTTTTGACCAGCAATAGACTGCATATCTGCTACAGCGCCGTCTAATAATTTCTTATCAGTTGCAGCTGCACCAACACCCATGTTTAGAGTGATTTTTGTAATGCGAGGAATTTCCATCACATTCTTAACGCCAAGTTCTTCTAATAACTTAGCTTTAAGTTCTTCGTTGTAACGTGTTTTAAGTCTGGCCATTGCCGTTTTTCAACCTATTACTTCGCTACCGCCACTGATTCACCATTTGATTTATAAACGCGAGTTTTCGCGCCATTTTCATCAACTTGGTAACCAACACGGTCAGCCTTTTGGGTTGTAGCATTAAAAACTGCCACGTTTGAGATATGAAGCGAAGCTTCCTGAGTAACGATGCCGCCTTCAGCGCCAGTTACACGGTTCGGCTTTTGATGCTTCTTCACTAAGTTAAGGCCTTCAACCTTAACGCGGTCTTCAGAAACAGACAAAACAGTACCCTGTTTGCCTTTTTCTTTACCTGCGATCACGATAACCTGATCGCCTTTTTTAATCTTAGCCATGATTGCCTCTTATAGAACTTCAGGAGCCAATGAAATAATTTTCATGAACTGTTCAGTACGAAGTTCACGAGTCACTGGTCCGAAAATACGGGTGGCAATCGGAGCTTTGTTGTTGTTTAACAATACAGCTGCATTGTCATCAAAACGGATTACAGAACCGTCTGGACGACGAATACCGAACTTTGTACGTACTACAACAGCATTCATCACGTCACCTTTTTTAACACGGCCACGTGGAATTGCTTCTTTTACAGTAACTTTAATAATGTCGCCAACAGAAGCATAACGACGATGTGAACCACCTAGTACTTTAATACATTGTACGCGGCGTGCACCACTATTGTCTGCTACGTCGAGCATACTTTCGGTTTGAATCATTGCCCTACTCCAAAACCGAGCAACACCGGTCACAATTTCGAAAGGCTCAAAGAGTACTCGAAATTGACCGATGATGCAACAAGAACCTAATTACTCAGCAGCTGCTTCAACAACTTCAACCAAAGTCCAAGCTTTAGTTTTAGAAATTGGGCGGCTTTCTTTGATGGTCACTAGGTCGCCAAGTTTAGCAACGTTGTTCTCATCATGAGCGTGTAATTTTGTTGAACGGCGGATTGATTTGCCATACAACGGGTGTTGAACGCGGCGTTCGATAAGGACAACAATTGACTTGTCCATTTTGTCGCTTACTACTTTGCCGGTTAACGTGCGGACTGTTTTTTCACTCATTGTCCGTTCCCCTGTTTTTCGGTAAGGAGTGTCTTGATACGAGCAACGGTTTTACGAGCAACTTGCACTTCGTGCGATTTACCCAATTGACCAGTCGCTTTTGCCATACGAAGACGGAATTGGTTAAGCTGTTGCTCATCAAGCAAAGCTTTCAACTCTTCTACCGACTTTTCACGTAGATCTTTAGTTTTCATTACATTACCGTCCGAGTCACGATAGTGGTTTTAAACGGAAGTTTAGCAGCAGCAAGCTTGAATGCTTCAGTTGCCAACTCGTCGTTCACACCTTCAATTTCGTACAGGATCTTACCTGGTTTGATCTCACAAACCCAGTACTCCACATTACCTTTACCGTTACCCATACGAACTTCTAATGGCTTTTCGGTGATTGGCTTGTCTGGGAATACGCGGATGAAGATTTTACCACCACGTTTAATACGACGGCTAATAGTACGACGCGCAGCTTCGATCTGACGCGCAGTCATACGACCACGTTCAGTCGCTTTAATCGCAATCGAACCAAATGATACTGTACTACCACGATGTGCAAGACCAGTGTTACGGCCTTTTTGCACTTTACGGAATTTGGTACGTTTAGGTTGCAACATGGATTATTCTCCCTTGTCAGCAGCACGGTCTGAACGACGACCACGACGCTCTTGACCTTCACCACGACCACGACCGCGTTTAGCTGGACGCTCTTCTTGTGGTGCAGGGTTCATGACTTGTTTCATGCCACCCAAGATTTCACCACGGAAAATCCAGACTTTAACACCAATCGTACCGTAAGTTGTTTCAGCACGCATAGTTGCATAGTCGATGTCCGCACGAAGCGTATGTAGAGGTACACGACCTTCACGATACCATTCTGTACGAGCGATCTCTGCACCACCTAGACGGCCAGAAACTTCAACTTTGATACCTTTCGCACCAGCACGCATGCTGTTTTGTACCGCACGCTTCATTGCGCGACGGAACATTACACGCTTTTCTAGTTGAGAAGCGATTGCTTCAGCAACAAGACGTGCGTCTAAATCTGGACGATCGATTTCATTGATGCTTACTTGCGCAGGAACACCCATGATAGTGGTAAGTTCGCGCTGTAATTTCTCGATGTCTTCGCCTTTTTTACCGATGACGATACCAGGACGAGCAGTGCTAATCGTTACTTTAGCAGCGCCTGTTGGACGTTCGATAAGAATATTGCTGATCATCGCGCTCTTAAGTTTTTTAGTCAAAAACTCACGAACTTGAAGATCTTTAAGCAAGTATTCAGCGTATTGTTTCGGATTCGCATACCAGTTAGCGTTATGACGTTTCACAACACCTAGGCGGATACCGATTGGATGAACCTTCTGACCCATATCAAACCCCTACCTTAACGGTGATGTGACAAGTACGCTTAGTGATACGATCTGCACGGCCTTTAGCACGTGGCATAATACGTTTAAGGCTCATGCCTTCATCAACGTAAATCGTAGACACCTTAAGGTCATCAACATCTAAACTGTTATTGTGTTCAGCATTTGCAATTGCAGATTCCAAAGCTTTTTTCACTAGAACGGCAGCTTTTTTGTTGCTGAAGTTCAAAATGTTAAGCGCGTGAGCAACAGATTTGCCACGGATTAGGTCTGCAACCAAACGTGCCTTTTGTGCCGAGATAGCGGCACCGCGTAATTTAGCAGTTACTTCCATCATGACACCTATTAACGTTTAGATTTCTTGTCAACGCCGTGACCACGATAGGTACGAGTTGGCGCGAATTCACCGAGTTTATGACCAACCATATGTTCAGATACGATTACTGGAACATGGTTACGGCCATTGTGAACAGAAATTGTTAGACCAACAAAGTCTGGAAGGATCATCGAACGACGAGACCACGTTTTGATCGGCTTACGGTTGTTTGCAGCAATAGCAGCTTCAACTTTAGCGAACAAATGCGCGTCGACGAACGGACCTTTTTTTAATGAACGAGGCATTAGTCAGATTCCTTTACTTGACGCGACGATCGCGGATAATCATCTTAGTCGTACGCTTATTGGTACGTGTCTTGTACCCTTTCGCTTTTTGACCCCACGGGCTTACAGGTTGAATACCTTTGTTACGCCCTTCACCACCACCGTGCGGGTGATCTACTGGGTTCATCGCCATACCACGAACGGTAGGACGAACACCACGCCAGCGCGACGCACCAGCTTTACCCAATGAACGAAGGTTGTTTTCTTGGTTAGAAACTTCACCAATTACAGCGCGGCATTCAACATGGATTTTACGCATTTCGCCTGAACGTAGACGAACGATTGCGTAAGAACCATCACGACCCAACAACTGAACTGAAGTACCAGCAGAACGTGCTAATTGAGCACCTTTACCGATTTTAAGTTCAACGTTGTGAAGTGTAGAACCGATTGGCATGTTACGAAGTGGCAAGCAGTTACCTGGACGAATTGGAGCATCGTTACCAGATTGTACTTTATCACCAGCGCGTAAGCCTTTAGGTGCGATGATATAACGACGTTCACCGTCAGCATACTTCAACAATGCGATGTGTGCGGTACGGTTAGGATCGTATTCAATACGCTCTACAACTGCAGGAATACCATCTTTGTTACGTTTGAAGTCTACAAGACGGTAATGCTGCTTGTGACCACCACCAACGTGACGAGTGGTAATGTGACCGTTGTTATTACGACCACCAGTACGTTTTTTAGCTTCAACCAACGCTGCAAAAGGCTTACCTTTGTGAAGGTGGCTATGAACCACTTTTTCAACAAAGCGACGCCCTGGAGACGTTGGTTTGCATTTTTGAATCGGCATAATTTTCGTCCTTATTCCGCTGCGCTTTCAGCGGTATCGCCCAAGTCAGCCATTTCTACATCTTGGCCAGCTTTCAGGGTGACGTATGCTTTTTTAACATCAGAACGACGTCCTAATGTTTTACCAAAGCGCTTCGATTTACCTTTAGTGATCGTCGTGTTTACTTTAAGCACGTCTACACCAAAAAGTTTTTCAACTGCTTTTTTGATTTCAAGTTTAGTTGCATTGATATCAACTTTGAACACTTGAACACCAGCAGTTTCGCCTAAAACTTGTGCCTTTTCTGAGAAGACTGGTCCTTTTAGGACTTGATAGATACGTTCGTTGTTCATCCGAGTTCTACCTCAATTTTCTTAGCAGCAGCTACAGACATCACAACTTTATCGAACGCGATCAAGCTAACAGGATCGATTGCAGTTGCATCAACCACATCTACATGTGGAAGGTTACGTGCTGCAAGATATAGATTCTCATCTACAGCATCAGTAACGATTAATGCACGAGCAGCATTCAAGTCGTTCAGTTTAGCAAGCAATTCTTTAGTTTTAGGAGCTGCAACAGCAAACTCTTCAACCAATACAAGACGATCTTGGCGAACAAGTTCAGCTAAGATACATTGCATTGCACCGCGGTACATTTTACGGTTTACTTTTTGAGACCAGTCTTGTGGACGAGCAGCAAATGTTTTACCGCCGCCAACCCAGATTGGGCTACGAATAGAACCAGCACGTGCGCGGCCTGTACCTTTTTGACGGAATGGCTTCTTACCACCACCAGATACTTCTGCACGAGATTTTTGAGCACGAGTACCTTGACGACCACCAGCTAAGTAAGCTGTAACAACTTGGTGTACAAGAGCTTCGTTAAATTCACGTCCAAAAGCAACTTCAGACAACTCAACAGCAGAGCCGGAAACAGTTTTTAAATTCACGTTATTTCCCCTCAGGCCTTGATCGTAGGACGAACGATAACGTCGCCACCAGTAGCACCAGGAATCGCACCTTTAACAACGAGAACTGAACGCTCTGCATCGATAGATACAATTTCAAGACCTTGTACTGTTACGCGTTCGTCACCTAGGTGACCGGCCATTTTTTTGCCTTTGAACACGCGTCCAGGAGTTTGGTTTTGACCTGTAGAACCTAAAACACGGTGAGAAACTGAGTTACCGTGAGTCGCGTCTTGGGTACGGAAGTTCCAACGCTTAACACCACCTTGGAAACCTTTACCTTTTGATTGACCAGTTACGTCAACAACTTGACCAACTGCGAACAAATCAACACCAATTGTACCGCCAACTTCACGGCCTTCAAGCTCAGCTTCAGTTACGCGAAACTCTTTAACCAAACGACCAGCAGCAACACCCGCTTTCGCGAAGTGACCTTTCTGAGCATTGGTTACGCGAGATTCACGACGTTCGCCAGTAGTAACTTGAACCGCTTGATAACCATCAGTTTCAAGCGTTTTAATTTGAGTGATACGGTTAGGATCAACCTCAATCACTGTAACAGGCACAGAGACGCCGGCATCTGTAAAGATACGGGTCATACCGCACTTGCGGCCGACTAAACCAATAGCCATGTGTGTAACCTCTAAAAAAGCAGCTTAATTAATGCCAGGCACTAATTAACCCGAAAGCCTTAACCCAATGCGATCTGAACATCAACACCAGCTGCAAGATCCAATTTCATCAATGCATCAACAGTTTTGTCTGTTGGTTGAACGATATCGATCAAACGTTTGTAGGTGCGGATTTCGTACTGATCACGCGCGTCTTTGTTTACGTGCGGTGAAGTAAGAACGTTGAAGCGTTCGATGCGAGTAGGCATCGGGATTGGACCACACACTTGTGCGCCAGTACGCTTAGCGGTTTCTACGATCTCTTGAGAAGATTGATCAATTAAACGATGATCAAAAGACTTAAGACGGATACGGATTCTCTGGTTAGACATACCAGTAAACTCCAAGCCAAAAATATATAAAGAATCACCCTTGACGCACCTCACCTAATGGTAAGTGTCAAAGGCAGTGAAAATCACTAAGGTCACGATCGATGCCGCGACTGTCATGCATTTACTACGTTTTCCGCAGCAAATGCCCCATAATTTGGGGTGGCTCATTATAACGATTGTTTAAGTCTTATGCAATTCTATTTCTGGTTTTTTTCATAAAATTTGGGCTTTTTTTGTTTTTATTGATGCCCCTACCGATGCAATCAAGATGCCTCTAATACATATTCAATCGCTTGGTTGAGTAATTGATTACCTTCTTGAAAATACCCGCGCCGAGAATTCTTAAGCTCTGCCAGATTGCTGATAATATCGCCGGTTAAGTGACCAACATGCTCATCATCTTCTAGGAACAACTCAAGTGTCTGTGGGGTAATTTCGGGGTGAAACTGAAAGCCCAAAACATTTTTGCCAATCTGGTACATTTGGTTACGACAAATTTGATTTTCTGCCAAATGCACTGCACCTTTGGGAATTTCAAAGCATTCGTTGTGCCACTGCAATACATTGACGCGCTCGGGTAATTGAAAACACGTTGCTGGAATATTATGCACGCGCTGCACTGTGGTCCAGCCGACTTCATGATAGGCGCTGTGACTTACCGCAGCGCCTAAGGCACTGGCAATGAGTTGCCCACCCAAACACAAGCCGATAGCCGGTTTTCCTGCCGCAAGATAGCGCCGGAGCCAACGTTTTTCAAGCTTGAGCCATGGATAATTGGCTTCGTCATTCACACTAATATTTCCCCCCATAATAATGAGCAGGTCGACATCTTCTATTTGTGGCAACGCTTCAATTTCAAGCGCCGAATCGGCTGGCAAGGCAAAAAATTCGGTTGCAGTAATTTTGGCGTGGTTCGACTTAAGAAATTCATAGCAACTTCCGAACCCTTCACCAGCAATATGCTGAAAATAATGCACTTTTAAAAACGGCTTCATGCGCAATTCAAACCTATATTGTTGTTAGTATCAAAGAGGGTTCTGCAAAATTGAAGCCAACTTAAATGAAAATTGACACTTTCAAATAAAAACCAACAAAACACGCAAAAACTGGCGTAATTGCTTAATTTTTTTTACTCTAGTTCAAATTCCATTACGATTTTGCACCATGTCTGACAATAAAAAAACGCAAACTGCACTGATTCATGCGCCACGCAATGCACCGCAGTATATTCATAGCATCCAACCTCCCCTGTTTCGTGCATCAACCATTATTTTTCCAAGTACGGCGCACCTTTTTGATCGCCATTGGAGCGATCCCTATGACTATAGTTATGGAACTCATGGCACACCCACTACATTTACGCTCGGTGATCAACTGGCACAGCTTGAAGGTGGACAGTTTTGCTTACTGGCACCGAGTGGTCTCTCGGCGATTAATTTAGTCAATTCGACATTTTTAAGCCAAGGTGATGAGGTTTGGGTGCCAGATAACGTTTATGGACCAAACATAGAGCACCTAAAAAATTTGCAACAGCGTTACGGTATTCATGTGCGAATCTATAATCCGATTGACGCAGACAGCTTCGTACCCAGCGCAGCAACCAAGCTCCTTTGGCTTGAAGCAGCAGGCTCGATTACGCTTGAGTTTCCAGATTTAAAAGCATTATTAAAAAAGGCCCAAGCTGCTCAGGTTATCACTGCTTTGGACAATACATGGGGAGCTGGTTTGGCGTTTAACGCTTTTGATATTGGCGATGAACATCTCTCGGTCGATGTAACGGTACATGCCCTGACCAAATACCCCAGTGGTGGAGGCGACATCTTAATGGGTAGCGTAATCACCCGCAGTAAAGCCTTGCATGATCGACTTTTTAAAATTCATGCCAATCAGGGCATTTGTGTGTCGGGTGATGATACAGCACAGATTATACGCAGTTTGCCGCATATGGCGCTGCGTTATCAACAGCAGGCCGATCACGCACGCACTTTACTAACGTGGCTGCAACAGCAAACGCAATTTACACAAGTGCTCCATCCTAGCCTTGCCAGCAGTCCGGGACACATCTACTGGAAAGAGGTATGTACTACAGGGCAAAGTGCGGGTCTGGTCAGTGTAATTTTTGACTCCGAATATGATTTGGCTGCGATTCGACGTTTTTGTGATGCATTAACACTCTTCAAACTGGGGTTTAGCTGGGGAGGCCCAATGAGTCTGGTCATGCTTTATGATCTGAAACAGATGCGTCAGTTAGATACTACACATTTACAACAGGGTTTACTGGTTCGTTTTTGCATAGGACTGGAACATCCGCAAGATTTAATTCAAGATATCCAAAACGCACTACAACAACTTGAATAACAATCACCAGAGGACAACCTATGGGAACACCAATTATCATTGCAAAAAACAGCCGTGATCCTTCACAAGAGATTGTTTTACATTCCGAGTTTGCCAATCGGCATGGTTTGATTGCCGGCGCAACCGGAACAGGAAAAACAGTTACTTTAAAAGTATTGGCAGAAAATTTTTCACGGATTGGTGTCCCGGTTTTTTTGGCCGATGCCAAAGGTGATGTATCAAGTATCGCCAAAGCTGGTCGCAGTAACCCCAAATTTGAACAGCGCTTACAACTCTTAGGCCTTGATCAAATTCCATTTGCTGCCTCTCCCACTGTATTTTGGGATGTGTTCGGTCAGCACGGGCACCCTATTCGAACCACCATTTCCGAAATTGGGCCGCTGCTTTTAGCACAAATGCTCAATCTGAACGACACCCAAGAGGGCGTGTTATCGGCAGTGTTTCGTATTGCCGATGATCAAGGATTGCTGCTCATCGATTTTAAAGATTTAAAAGCCATGCTCAGTTATGTCAGTGACAATGCTGCCGATTTAAAAGCCGAATACGGTAATTTATCGCCTGCCAGTATAGGGGCAATTCAGCGCAATTTATTGGCCTTGGGCGATCAGGGTGCTGAGCAATTTTTTGGTGAACCTAGCTTAAATATTTTGGATTTTATTCAAACCGATGCTCAAGGCCATGGCTACATCAATCTGCTTGCCGCGGATCAGCTCATGAACTCACCAAAACTTTATGCCACCTTCCTACTGTGGATGTTGTCCGAACTGTTTGAACAACTGCCTGAAGTCGGCGATGCCGACAAGCCTAAACTGGTGTTCTTTTTTGATGAAGCCCACTTGCTGTTTGACAACGCCAGCCCTGCCCTACAACAGAAAATTGAGCAGGTGGTCAGTCTGATTCGCTCTAAAGGGGTTGGGATATACTTTATTACCCAAAATCCACTGGATTTACCAGAAAGCGTACTTGGCCAGCTGGGAAATCGTGTCCAGCACGCCTTACGCGCCTTTACTCCTAAAGATCAAAAAGCGGTAAAAACAGCCGCCGATACCTTTCGGGCCAATCCAGATTTTAAAGTCGATCAGGCCATTACAGAACTGGCAGTTGGAGAGGCCCTGATCAGTTGTCTCGACGAACAAGGCACACCTCAAATTGTACAACGTGGCTGGGTTATGCCGCCCTACTCATCGTTTAGCCCACTCAGTGATGAAGAACGTCAGGCGCTGATGGCGCAGAGTTTGGTGGCGGGTGTGTATGAAAAGATGGTCGATCGCGATAGTGCATATGAAATGCTGCAACAAAAAGTCAGTGATCGGCTTGAGCAAGAGCAGGCGCAAGCTGAAGCTGCACAGCAAGCCAAACAGCAGGAAGCTTTAGCAAAACAGCAGGCCAAAGAACAAGAGCGCTTAGCGCGTGAACAGCAAAAAGCCGATGAAAAAGCTCAGCGTGACCGCGACAAACTGACTCAAGATGTGCTGGGTACATTTGCTAAAAGTGCAGCACGCACTCTGGGCGGACCAACCGGCCAGAAACTGGTTCGTGGCTTGCTCGGCTCACTGTTTGGAAAGCGATAGATCTTTATTTTTATCTATTTTTAAAAGGTATATTGAAAATGCACTTTATAAGATGTATTTTAAATACATCTTATAAACTACAAATGGTCGCATCATGACGCCTGAGCACATTCAACTCATTCAATCCACAGTCCCGGTCTTACGTGAGCACGGTGTTGCATTAACCCGTTATTTCTACGCACGCATGTTAAAACAACATCCTGAACTTAAGCATATTTTTAATCAAGATCATCAGCAAACTGGACGTCAGCCCCGTGCTTTGGCCGCTGCGGTACTGGCCTATGCCGAACACATTGAGCATCCGGAAAAATTAGCCAAAGCTGTCGAGCACATTACCAGCACCCATGTTCGTCTAGACATTCAACCTGAGCATTATGCAATTGTAGGTGAGCATCTTTTACATTCGATTTCTGAGGTATTGAACGTTCCCTTTGAATCTGAACTGATCTTGGCGTGGCAACAGGCTTATCAACAATTAGCAGATCTTTTGATTTGTGTTGAGCAAGAAAAATATCATCAGCTAGCCGCACAACCGGGTGGCTGGGCCGGATGGCGTGAGTTCAAAATCGTGGATATTCACACCGACGATGAAGGCAAGATTTTTAGTGTCGCGGCAGTCGACACCCATCCACTTCCTGACATTCAGATCCCTTCATCGGTTACTGTTCGGGTAAATGTTCCAGAGTTAGGTTTAAAACAACCCGAACAATTTCCATTGCATCGCATTCAAGCAGCAAGCCATGTATGGGCATTTAAAGTCAAAACACCAGAAGACGCTGCAAATCATCACGTCGCAGATCGTCTTTTAAATGCCTATCAGGTTGGAGATGAACTGCATCTGAGTGCTCCTATTTAAGGGTTTAAAATTCACAGATGAAATCCATACTGTCTTCGTCTCCACGTTTCTTTCTGAGGACTTTCAGGCTAAGATGGGCTTTTTCATCTGTTGTCTTTGCGGATCATGCAGCTCAATAAATTTACCGATTATGCACTGAGGATTCTGATGTATGTTTCACGCCCCAGTGAATTCCCGTACACCATTGCCGATATTGCAAAGGATTTGCATGTCTCACAAAATCATCTGGTTAAAGTGGTTCACTTTATGGGAAAACAAGAGTGGATCATTACAACACGGGGCAAAGGTGGAGGATTACGTTTAAATCCCAAAGCGCTAGAGATTCGACTAGGGCATATTGTGCGGATTCTTCAAGGTGATCACCAGATTGTGGAATGCCATGAACCACCTTGCGTCATGCGTGCGCATTGCGGTCTAAAAGGTATTCTAGATCAAGCGCTTGAGCAGTTTTATGTGTCACTCGATCAGCACACGCTACGTGACGTTTTAAACGCACCACCAACCTACTCGCCAATCGCCTTTGTGGCACTATAGCGTAAAACACGGCGTATTCGATTCGCTAGATGTCGAGACTTCCTTTATAATGGCTCGTGTATTTATCATTGAAAAAGTTAAGCTCTATGCATCGCTATGCGAAATCCAAAGATACCAAGGCCAAACTCGCACCTAAAGAAAAAATTAGTTATGAGCGTAAAGCCGATCCTGCGATTACAGAGTATTCAGTTAAATCCCTGAATTGGTTGCGTAAAGCTGAATTTCTGATGAGTGCACCGAAACTTTCGCTGTGTGTAGAAGATACTGGTTACGAAATTGCATTTGCAGGCCGATCAAATGCAGGTAAATCGAGCGCAATTAACACACTCACCAATCAAAAACAGCTCGCACGTGCCTCTAAAAGACCTGGACGCACGCAGATGATCAACTTTTTCAGCTTGGGTAATCCAGATCAACGTCTCGTCGACTTACCTGGTTACGGCTACGCAGCAGTTCCAGAAGACATGAAACGTGTCTGGCAAAAAGAGCTGGAAAACTATTTGATCCATCGTAAAAGTTTACAAGGCTTGGTGTTGTTGATGGATATCCGCCATCCCCTGCAACACTTTGACACCATGATGCTGGAATGGGCGCATGCACGTAAATTATTTGTACATATTTTACTGACCAAAGCCGATAAATTAAATCGTGGCCCTGCCAATACCGTGCTCTTGGACGTAAAGCAATCTTTGAAAAAAATGAAGCTTAACTTCTCGATTCAGCTGTTTTCATCACTGAACAAGCAAGGACTTGAAGAGCTCGCCAGCGTCATGGCTGGTCGTTTAAACTTCACCTTAAGCGAAGAACAACATTTTGATTTAAGCGCAATTCCTGAAGTCTCCGATGCAGATTTGGATATCGAGACAGATTCGGAAGATGATGCTGAACAATCGCAAAAAAATGATTAACGTCATCACCAAATGACAATGGAATGTCCCGTATTGCAAAGCAATGTATCGGGGCATTTTTTTATACTCAAATGCATGCATTGTTCTGTTTAGAACAGATTAGGACATGATTATGAGTATGTTGTCATTTTTAAAAAAGAAACTTCCTGGATCGTCTATTGATTATCGTATTCAACCGCGAAAAGTAAAATTTGTTTGGCAAAACACACCCGTTGACTGGATTCCAAATCAGCCGTTTGCAAGCTACTTTATTAATGAAATCAATAATATTTTGCCCGCTGGTGAATTCTGGTTTTGTCGTCTTTATAACAAAGTTTTACCGCAAATTACCGACGAAAAGCTCAAACTCGACGTACAGGCGTTTATACGCCAAGAAGCCATGCATGCCAATGCACACCAGTCGGCCAATAAAGAATATCTCTCTGCACGCCACATTGATATTCAGCGCAATCTGGATATCATGAATGTTGTATTCACCAAAGCACTGGCAGACAAGCCTTTTGACTTGACCGTTCCGGCTGCACTTGAAAAGCACTGGGATCTATTTCGCTTAGGTGTAATCGCAACCGTCGAACACATGACCTGCGTATTGGGCAAATATGCGCTTTATAACCAGAAATGGCAGCAGTTGGGCGCCGATCCTGAAATGCTCGATTTAGTGAAATGGCATGGTGCAGAAGAAATCGAGCACCGTACCGTGGCTTTTGATTTGTATCGACACTTAGGCGGTGGCTATATTGCACGCTATTATTTAAGTGTGGCCGTGATTATTGGTGTGCTTGGACTTTGGGTAGATGGTGCCGCGCACATTATGAAGCAAGACCCACGCTTTGCCGAGTATAAACCGAGCCTGTTCCGTCCATGGATCTGGTTAGAATGGTATAAACAAGCGCGTCAAGACCAACAGTTATTGCCTAGTCCAATTTGGTTGATTGCACAGCAGATCGACTACTTAATGCCATGGTATGACCCTGTAAAGGAAGGCAGTACAGACGATGCGGTCGCGTATTTGAACCGCTCTCCAGCTGCCAAACGCGCCTTACAAGCTGCCGCATAAAAACCAGATGCTTAAAAAAGCAGATCTTAAGATCTGCTTTTTTCATTAGGAAAGTTCAGTGGATTGGGGTTCGGCTTGTTTGGCATAGCGATCGACCACAACACTGATCATCATATCGCCTTGTACATTCACTACTGTCCTCACGGTATCCAGAATCCGATCAATCGGTAGCAGTATCGCAATCGCTTCAGCAGGTAATCCGACCGATTGCAATACCATGATCATGGTGACCACTCCTGCACTTGGAATGCCTGGGGCACCCAACGAGGCAATCATGGCCGTTAGACACACAATCAATTGCTGGGTCAAGCTCAAATCCATCCCGATTAGATTGGCAATAAATAAGGCCGCCGCCGCTTCATAAAGTGCTGTGCCATCCATATTTAACTGGGTTCCCAGTGGAATCACAAATCCGGCTGTTTGTGGTCGAACTTTCAGATTTTCCTGCGCACATTTCATACTTAAGGGCATGGTAGCCGAGCTCGAACTGGTTGCAAATGCAGTAATCAGAGCCAGTCGCGTGCCTTTGAAAAAGGTGATTGGATTCATTTTGCCAAAGATCCACAATAACAGTGGCAAGACCACTGCACCATGAAAAATCGTGGTTCCTGTCACCACTAAAGCAAATTCAGCCAGACTCCCCAGCACTTTTAAATCTTCAGTGGCGATGAGTTTGGCCAGCAATGCCAAGATTCCAAGGGGTGCCAGTTTCATCACCCAGCCGACCAGCATCATCATGATATCGAAGAGTTGTACACTGAGCACACGGACCGACTGAAAGCGATCACCACCTTTGATCAGTGCGGCACCCAATAGTAAAGCAAAGACCACCACTGCCAGCACATTCCCTTCAGCAAAGGCTTTAAAAGGATTGATCAGAGTATTTTGAATAAAGTTGGTGAGAAAACTCGAAGGCGTCAGGGTATCTGGCGTTTGATGATTTTGCATGGCGTCTGCAAATATACCAATATCCATGCCCTGCCCAACAGAGAACAAATGTGCACAGCCAATTCCCAAAATCAGCGCAAAAGTGGTGGTGGTAAAACAGCATAACGCCGTAATTTTCCACACCCGATTGAACTGCCCACTGGCTTGCAGGTTAGACACCCCCACCACAATTGAGGTAAAAATCAGGGGAATCAGCAGCATTTTAAGTAGGCCAATAAAGATACTACTGATCAGACTTAAAATATATAAACTGCTGGAAAAGAATGCGGTTTCAGGATTTAGGCTCAGTACGAGTCCGAATACAACCCCAATCACCGCAGCAATAAAAATCTGCGTGTTTAAGCTCATAATGCATCATTTTTTTAATTCGTTAGCCGCAATATGACACGCTCGGCTCGAAGAATCGAGTGCTTTTTAACATCTGAAATTATTGGGTTTCAATTTCACGCAAGCGGATTAAACCTTCTTGAACCGTACTACACACCAACATGCCGTTTTGCCACATGCGTCCAAAGTTCAACCCTCTTGAGCTGCTGCTGACAGTGGCATCCATGTCGTACAGCATCCATTCGTCTGCACGGACTGGACGATGGAAATAAATCGTATGATCGATACTGGCACACTGTAGGCTTGGCGAAATATAGCTAAGTCCATGCGGCTTGAGTGCAGTGGTCATGAGGGTAAAATCTGAATAAAATGCCACGATTGCCTGATGTAGGGCCACTTGATCCATCTCACCACGAATTTGATCATGCGTGCGAATGTAATGTGCATTAGTGGGCGCTTGGGGCTGTGGCTGAAATGGATTTACGGGATCGATTGGACGAATCTCGACATGACGCTCGCGCATGAAGCTGGCACGGACGTTTTCGGGAATAAAATCAATCATGCCTTGTTTGAGTTCGGCTTCCGATTTTACGTCTTCAGGTGCAGGATAAACTGGCGCATCATTTTGATAGTTGAGGCCTTCTTCGGGTGCAACAAAAGACACCATGGCAGAAAAAATGGTACGACCATGCTGAATGGCACGCACTTCACGGCTAACAAAACTTTTACCATCGCGTAGCGGATTCACTTCGTATACGATCGGCGCGTGGATATCGCCACCATATAAAAAATAGGCATGCAAGGAATGAGCCGGACGATCCGTGGTATACGATGCAGCACGAAGTGCCTGGCCGAGTACCTGACCGCCAAACACGCGTTTGCCAACCAAGTTGCGACTCATGCCGCGATACAGATTTTCTTCGAGCTTTTCCAGTGATAAAAGTTCAACCAGTTCTTGGGTCAATGTATTCATGGAATGCCTTTTCTATGTCAAAATTAAAAATAGCGCGAGAGTGAATGCGTAATGATCTTTGAACTATTTTGCCATAAATCCAGCGTTTCAGCTTTGGCATTAAATGCGTCACAGATCACACTTCACATTACCAATTGTCAGTATAAATACGATTTTTAACGATAAACGCTAGCACTCTGCATACAAATTAGCAGAAAATAGCGCATTGTTTTTGCAAATCAATTCATCACATTGTACCCGGTCTGCGTGGCTGGGGTTTGGTTGTTTGAGTAGGAGATTTTATGTCCAAGCATGGCTTCGGTCAGATGTATCGACGGCTTTCCAGTAAGTTGCTAGACCTTGTGGTCACTCCACATGTTCTTGGGGAGGTCCCTGCTGAACCAACTCCATCCGCAGCATCAGAAGCATCTCTTTCGCCTAAGATTGTGTGCTATGTACTGCAAAACTACTCACGTAGTAATGCCTTGGTGGTCGACAGTGAAACGCGACGCCTGCACTTAAAACCTGCGCTCGATCCTTTACATGTGGCTGAGCATCAGGAAAAGGCTTCGGTACTGTTTTTACAGCATCATGATGAGCGTAATCTGCTAAATCCACCGCCACATGCATTTCCGCCACGATTATTGCGTTTGATTGAGATATTGGAAAAATATCCAGATGCCGATATCGAACTGGTGCCTGTTACAGTCTTGTGGGGACGTGCACCGGATAAAGAAGATTCATGGGTGAAGCTGTTGTTTACCGACACGTGGGCAACCCCAAGCAAAATCAAGCAACTGGTGAATATTGGTTTACACGGACGCCAGTCTTATCTTGAGTTTCATGAATCTCAATCGCTTCGTCAGTTGGTGGAATATGCCAAGACACATTATCCGAATCTGTCTCCGGCTACCTATATCATCAGCACCTTAAATGATTTTCTAGATCGTCAGCGTGAAGTGGTGCTTGGCCCGGATTTATCTGATCGACGCAATGTGATGGAATCGCTGATTAAGGCACGCGATGTGCAAGATGCAATTCGCCGTGAAAGTATTCGCTCTAAAATCAGCATGCTAGAAGCCGAGAGTCGTGCCATTGGTTATCTCAATGAAATCGTATCGGATTATTCGCATTCTGCCGTGCGTTTTGCCGATATGGCTCTGACACGTCTCTGGACACAGCTTTACGATGGCGTTGAGGTACATAACTTCAGCACCGTGCGCGAACTTGCCAAAGACTACGAGATTATTTATACCCCTTGTCATCGCAGTCATATCGACTATCTGCTGCTGTCGTATGTGATTTATAAACGTGGTCTGATGGTGCCGTACATTGCCGCAGGCGATAACCTGAACTTACCTTTTGTCGGGCAGTTACTGCGTGGTGGCGGTGCATTCTTTATTCGTCGCTCTTTCCGTGGCAATGGCCTGTATACATCGGTATTTAAAGAATATCTGTACAGCATTTTGTCTCGCAACACGCCACTGGAATACTTCATTGAAGGGGGCCGTTCACGTACAGGTCGTTTATTGCCTCCTAAAACCGGCATGCTGGCCATGACCATTCACGGCCATTTACGTGGCCGTGCCAAGCCGATTGTGTTTTTACCGACTTACATTGGTTATGAGCGCCTGATGGAAGGCTCAACCTATGTAGGCGAAATGCAAGGAAATCCAAAAGAAGCGGAATCGGTACTGGGCATTTTAAAAACCCTGCGTAAAATCGAGCGAATTTTTGGTAAGGTTCATGTCAACTTTGGTGAGCCAGTTTTTCTCGATGATATGCTCAAAGCGCACAATGCCGATCAGATCAAAATTGAGAAAAATGATGATCCGCTGCCAAATGAAGTCTCGCAGGCCATTAACAGTTCAGCACACGCCATTTTAGAAAATATTAACCGTGCAGTCGTGATTAATCCGGTGTCGCTGTTGTCACTGATTTTACTGGCTACACCAAAGCACACGCTCGATGAAGAATTGTGTATTAAGCAGCTCGATGCTTATCGCAACTTGATGGCTCAGCAGCCTTACGATGAACGTAGTCAAGTAACTTCGTTGTCGGGCAAAGAAATCATTGCCTACGGTTTGAAGTTAAAGTTGATCAAGCGTGTTCAGCATGCTCTAGGCGATATTATTGCGATTGAAGATAATCAGGCGGTATTACTGACCTACTTCCGTAACAATATTTTGCATGCGTTTGTGTTGCCGTCACTGATGGCTTCACTGGTTGAACACAATGGTAAAGTCAGCCGTAAAGATTTGCACAATGTCATTCGCACCTTGTATCCGTTCTTACAAGCCGAGCTATTTTTGAAATGGTCTCGCGATGCACTGATCACAGAAATTGATCGTTATGTCGATGCGCTTACCGCATCGGGTGTGATTGAAATCGATCAAGACGGTGATCTGGTCAGCTTGGCACCAAACTCGGAAGAACATAATCAGCTGGTGATTCTGGCTGCACCCGTGAAGCAAAGTCTAGAGCGCTATTACATGACTTTGGCTTTAATTGCTCAGCGTGGCTCTGGCAATATTTCGGCCAAGCAAGTGGAAGACTTAAGTCATTTGCTCGGACAGCGTTTATCGGTGCTGTATGAGTTCAACTCGCCAGAATTTTTTGATAAAGCACTGTTTCAAAGCTTCCTGAAAGTACTGACCCAGCAAAGTTATATCAAAACCAATTCTGAAGGTGCGATTGAGTTTGACCGCAACTTTAGCAATATGGCTGAAGGCGCCAAACTGGTCCTCGATGAAGCCACCCTGCAGATGCTGCAGCACATTACGACGTTTAGCGATGAAGAGCTAAAAAGTGCGCTCGAAGCGATGGCATCTCAACAAGCCAAGCGTCGTTTAAAACGTAAAAAGAAATAATCGTTTTGATGGTACAGTCTAGTTCGCTAGGCTGTACCTTTAACGAAATTGACATTCGAAATAACGTGGATCATCCATACAGCGCAAGCGTAAAATTAAAGCCACAAAGGCCGGATCGTAATATTTCGAGCGAATAAACTGTTGACGTACTCTGGCTAAAATCAATTCATACGCCTGCTTCTCTCTATAAGATACATCCATCCAATAATACGACGATATACCATTTTCCCAACGAATCGTCTGTGCAATCAAACTGGCGCTATGCAAGGCAAACCAACTTCGCATACTTTGACCAAAGCCTTTTGGATACTGTGCGTGCCGGATCACCACATTTATCGCCACATAAGACAACGGAAAGTTCACCACACGAATGGACGGACCAAATTCTCGTTCAAGATTGTAAGGTCGTAGCGCAAAAATAGGCGCTGGCAAGATATCAACCTGATTGTGTTTAAAAGCATCCACCGAAGATTCAAGCTGCACGGGTACTGGCTGGGCACGAACTGACTGTACCAGCGCAATTTGTGGTAAATCTACTGCTAACACTGCAATTTTCTTATTTTTTAAATCACTGACACTGTTAATGTCGGTACGCTTAAGCACCATGTAGGTCATACCCAGCGGAATCATACCCAGCGCTTCAAACTCTCCTTGCACCATGTGCGGCTTAAGGCTCGGATTGCTCAGCATCTGCATAAAACTTTTGGCAACCTGATGACTGGAAACAAAGCCAACACCTGCCGTACCGCCCATAAACTGGTTGTACTGACGGGTATGAAAATTCGTTGCCATCACACCTGAGCAATAGCCCTGATCAAATTGCTTTAGTGCATCTTGCTCATTTTTATAACTTTTCAGCGTAATTTTCACTTGCTGAGACTGCGCGTATTGCGCAATATCTTGAGCACGGCGGCTAATCTCGCCTTGCGGACCGACCGGATCATAGACACACCATGTAGTCTCAAGCGCCCAGCTTTGCACAGCAAGTAAGTAAAGCCCAATTCCCAATAAAACTTTTAATTGCATCATGTCATCGTCTTTTTTTATTTTAATCATTGATATGTTTCAGCATTCACCTTACGGTGTTTGCGCACTGAACACCATGCCCCAAGTGACATGATGAAAAGTCAGCACAGTCAAGCCAGATTAATCTTGAGCAGTCGGTGCTGTAGAATCGAGCTGAGCACGATACACGCTAAAGCAGTCGGGTGACTGCAACTCATAGCCCGATGCAATAAAATCACGTGCCATAATTCGTTTTCCAGTCAGACACGTACGCTCAAGCTGGAGCTGTGGTAAGTGAAGTTGTAACTGAAACCACTGAATAATTTCATGCAATGGATAAGGCCGCCCATCACTGACCAGATACACGGGTTTAAACGAATCCAGTGTTGTCAGATAAGCCAAAAAGCCAGCCAGATCATCAATATGAATCCGGTTGCTATAATGAACTGCAGGATAAGTCTGGGTACTTTGAGCCAGCTTGCGCATCCGTGCAACTGAATTGCCGTAAATTCCACTTGGTCGAACTACAATACTACGTTGCGGATAGGCTTGATGCCACGCCTGCTCCATGGCAAGTAAATACTTGGCCTGTTCATCGGCAGGCTCGGGAATGGTGTGATCGTCGACCCATTCGCCCGATTGCTGTGCGCCATAAACCCGCGTTGAGGAAACCACGACCACACGCTGAACTGGATGATATTTGAGGGCATCTGCAATTGGCTGGACACTCTCCAGATAAGTATGACGGTAATTTGCTGGATCGCTACTTTCAGGAGAAAGTAAAACATACACCCAATCTATAGGGCGACAGCCCGATAAATCGAGTGTATGAATATCTTGGGTCATATGATCTGCAAAATCCGCTGGTTTGGGGTGGCGACTCACGGCGCTAATTTGATGACCGCGCATAAATAATTGTTTAGCAACGCGCTGAGATGTTTTACCATAGCCAATAAATAAAATATGCATCGGACATCCTGAGTTGGAGGGACATGACTTCAGTCCATCATTTGCAAGGCGTTGGAGCGGCAGCCGCCAGTTTACTTGAGAAACTACATCTGTTTAATACAGACGATTTGTTGTTTCATTTGCCTCGTGATTACGAAGATCGTAGCACGGTTATTGCGATGAACCAACTCGTGGTCGGTCGTACCTACCTGCTAGAGGGATGGGTAAAATCAGTTGACTTTCCACCAGGAAAACGAAAGTCCGTGGCTGCACTGGTCCAAGATGATTTTGGTAAAGTGACTTTACGATTTTATTATCTATATAAAGGTTTGACCGATAAACTCACCCCGGGAAATCGCTTACGAATATTTGGTGAAGTACGCGTTGGTGCACGTGGGTTAGAACTGTATCATCCTGAAATACAAGTTATTCGAGAGCATACCCCGCTCCCGAAAACTCAACTGACTGCCATTTATCCGAGCACCGAAGGGCTAACTCAGGCCAAGTTAAGAGACTATATTAAACAGGCCTTGGCGCAGTTTAGCGACCAGCTGCCTGAGCTTTTGCCAGAGAAATTTACCAATGGCTATGCTTTAAAAGAAGCATTGCACTACATTCATGAACCACCACTCAATGCCAATATGCAACAGCTAGCTCAAGGATCTCATCCTGCACAGCAGCGTTTGATCTTTGAAGAGCTGGTGGCACATCAAATCAGTTTGCTGACCCGCCGTGCCTATATTCGCCAGATTGCCGCCCCACCCTTTGCCTACAGTCAGGTTTTGGCTAAAGCTTTACTGGCACAGCTACCCTTTCATATGACGCAAGCTCAAAAGCGGGTATCTCATGAAATTGCCAAAGATTTGCAGCGCCCCGAGCCGATGCTGCGGCTGGTACAAGGTGATGTCGGTGCAGGTAAAACCTTGGTGGCTGCTGTGGCTGCTTGCCATGCGCTGGAAGCAGAGTGGCAAGTTGCGCTGATGGCACCCACTGAAATTCTGGCCGAACAGCATTATCTGAATTTTAAACGCTGGTTTGAACCCTTAAATATTCAAGTGGCATGGTTATCTGGCAAACAAAAGGGCAAAGCCCGCGCACATGCAGAACAATTGATTCAAACTGGTCAAGCGCAGTTGGTGGTCGGAACACATGCGCTATTTCAAGACAATGTCGAATTTGCCAAACTTGGCTTGGTGATTATCGATGAACAACATCGCTTTGGAGTCGATCAGCGTTTGGCGCTGCGCAATAAAGGTGTCGATCATCTGACCCCGCATCAGTTAGTGATGACCGCCACACCAATTCCACGTACTCTCGCCATGAGCGCTTATGGAGATCTGGATACCTCGGTGATTGATGAACTTCCCCCGGGACGAACACCGATTCAGACCGTGACCATTCCACTCGATCGACGCGAAGAAGTACTCAATCGAATTGCCAATAACTGTAAAGACGGCAAACAGGCCTATTGGGTGTGCACACTGGTAGAGCAATCTGAAACACTAGATGCGCAAGCAGCGCAAGCCACCTATGAGGAAATTTTGTCACGCTTTCCCGAGCTCAAAGTGGGATTGGTACATGGCAAAATGAAAGCAGATGAAAAGCAGGCGGTCATGGCTGCATTTAAAGCCAACGAATTGCAATTACTGATCGCCACCACTGTAATTGAAGTGGGCGTCGATGTGCCGAATGCCTCCATTATGGTGATTGAAAATGCAGAGCGGCTAGGCTTATCGCAGCTGCATCAGTTACGTGGCCGAGTAGGACGCGGCGCTCAAGCGAGTTTTTGTGTGTTGCTTTATAAGCATCCACTGTCCCAAAATGGTCAAGAGCGTTTATCTATATTGCGTGAAAGCAATGATGGCTTTGTGATTGCCGAAAAAGACCTTGAGCTGCGTGGTCCGGGAGAACTTCTCGGCACCAAACAAACCGGTGACATGAATTTTCGTGTGGCCAAACTGGAGCGAGATGATCATCTTCTTACGCAGGCGCATTATGTCGCGGGACAAATGCTCAGTGATTATCCGGAACAGGCTGATGCGCTACTAAGACGCTGGTTGCCAGAAGCGCCGCGATATGCCTATGTTTAAGGCAGTGTATCATTCATTACACACGCTCTGGCAGCACACGCGACATTGTCCGCTGTGCGGTCATTCTGCCGCACACAGTCCATACGTCATTTGCACAGATTGCTGGCAAGATCTGCCGTGGCTCAATGATTCGGTGCTGCGCCATGAATTGAACATTCAGGCGGCATGTGAATATGCCGACCCGATCAATCAGATTGTGCAGCAATTTAAATACCATGAAAAACTGCATCATCAGCGCTTACTCACACAACTGATTTTGCAACTTCCCTTACCGCGGGTTCAGGCCATTGTGCCAATGCCGATTTCGACAGCGCGGCTTTGTGAACGTGGTTATAATCAAGCGATGCTGATTGCTGAAGGTGTCGCCAAACAGCTTAACCTTCCCATATGGCAACCCGTGCTGCGTCGGGCTGAACACACACAAAAGGGCTTAAGCCGATTAGAGCGCATCGCGGGTATTGAGCAGCAATTCGTACCCGATTTGCGTGTGCGCACTCGCTTTCGGCGGGTCATGATTATCGATGATGTAGTCACGACAGGCAGCTCAATTTACGCCTTGTCTCAAGCACTCACCACATTAGGATGCCAACGCATTTATCCGATCTGTGTCGCTGCGGCCTCTGTTTCACGTGAAGCCAGATAATTCACACACCACGGTAAAACTATTTCACGGGTTAGCGGTGCAAGAGGCGTGTGCTGGTCATCTACACTTATCCACTTCATCTGAGCAATTTCGGCTTGAATCTGTGGCTGTCCTTCTAGCTGCAATAAGTATACATCTGCAATCAAGCTGTGATCTGGCTCATTGGCTGCCTGAGTTTCAAAACGACCCAAGCTCTGCACAATGTGGCTATGACATCCGGTTTCTTCAAAGGTTTCACGTATAATCGCCGCTTCACTGGATTCGTTGGCTTCAAGCTTGCCACCCACTTGCATAAAAAACGTGGTATTGCGTTTTCGTACCAGTAAAAGCTGCTGATCATCATTGAAAATAATCGCAGCAGCCACCCGAATGGTTTTCGTAGTCAGATTATCGCTCACGGATGAACCTTGGCATGTTCGCCCCATTTTGGCATGGCGGGTTGATAGTGTTCAAACTGTTCTAAAATACTCTGAATATCATCTGATGCAATCAGCTTCTCGACAAAACGTGATTGAGTGAATCCGTTATCGACGGTGCCCTGAATCATGTTTAAAAGTGCATCGTAAAAGCCACGTACATTTAAAAAGGCACATGGTTTTTGATGAATACCCAGCTGTGCCCATGTCCATTGCTCAAAAATTTCTTCGAGTGTACCTGCGCCACCCGGTAAAGCGATAAAACCATCCGAAAGCTCGGCCATTTTGGTTTTACGCTCATGCATATTTTTTACCACATGTAGTTCGGTTAAATGCGGATGTGCCAACTCACGATCGACCAATGCAGTTGGAATCACGCCAATTACGCGCCCGCCAGCCTGCAACGCCGAGTCTGCAACAACACCCATAAGTCCCGAACGACCACCACCATACACCAGCGTTTTGCCTTGCTGGGCAATTAGTTGCCCAGTCGCTTGCGCCGCTTGAATAAACACAGGATCAGTACCAACAGCAGAACCACAAAAAATACAAACTGAATTCATAGATTTTTTACCATGTTGTGAAGTTGTCATGCTTACAAAGTAAGCTTTAGAAAGATTTTTTTCAAAATTAACGCAACAACGAGTGTTTTTGACCTAATCCTTGTCTAAAATACACGCATTCATTTACCCCCGTACTGCGCAAGGGAGAAAAGACATTATGCTTGAAGCCTTTTATGCCACAGAGCGCGGTAGTCTGGAAGATGCCACCATCAATGGTGGATTCGATCTGCATCCAGAATTGGTCTGGATTGACCTCATTGCACCCTCTCAAGAAGAACAACAATGGGTACTCGATGCATATGATCGCAATTTACCTACACTGAAATCTCTCGAAGACATTTCTTCATCTGCTCGATTCTACCGCGATGACGATGGAATTTTGCATATCAGTACTTATTTTTTAACGAAAAATAAAAACTATCAAGTTGACGGTGATACAGAAGACAGCAGCAATATTTTGGCGATGGTACAAACTGTCGCATTTATTTTGCATAAAGACCGCCTGTTTACTCTGCGTGGTGAAAAACTGGTGGCGTTTCGGGCCTTTCGTGCCCGTGCGCGGCGTAATGACTATGATATGGATTATAAAGATCCGACATGGATATTACTGGGTTTGCTCGAAGCCAAACTAGACGAGCTTGCGGATATCTTGGAAGATATCCACAAGGACCTCGAAAAATACTCCACAGAAGTCCTGAATAATCATCATCGCGAACAGATGCTGGATCTCGACGACATGATTACCCGTCTGGCTCAACAAGAAGACGTGTTGGGAAAAGCCCAGCTGTGTCTGATTGATTTACGCCGTGTATTAACCTTTTTAGCACGTCCGCGCGCGCTGGGCAGTCATATTTATGATGCCGATATTCGCGAGCTCAGCGAAGATGTTCGCTCGCTGGTCGAACACGATGCCTTCTTGTTTCAAAAGGTGCGTTTCTTACTCGACACCACGTCTGGTTTCATTAACACCGAACAGAACGATACGATTCGTCGCTTCTCGATCTTGCCAAGTATGCTAGCGCCACCGATGCTGGTGGCGAGTATCTACGGCATGAATACACAAGAATTACCCTTTGCACATGGCGCCATGAGCTTTTTAGTGGTTGCCATGATCATTATGGTGTCATTTGTTGGGCCAATGATTTATTTCCGCTGGAAAAAATGGATTTAAAAAAAGCACTGCCATGGCAGTGCTTTTTCTGTTTTTGAAACTGACTCAGATCAGTACCAAATCATCTTCCAGATGCGAGGCTTGAATGATCTTGAGCATTTTTGCAGGTACATCTTGAAAATGCAGCCCCTGTGCCTGAGGTGTCGAGCGAAGCCACTGAATTAGCACCGCCAAGGCCAAGGTATTGCCATTTTTCAACTGACTCAGATTCACCACCAAAGGAAAAGTCGAGTGCTGGGCAATCAGTTGATGCCCTTGCTCACACATGGCCTGTGCATTGTCAAAGTCGATTTGCCCAGAAACGACCAACTGCTGATCTAGAAACTGAATCACGTTAAACCTGCATTATTTCTTTTTGACTGCGGCATCCGCATCTGGCTGGAAGTTCGCAATGGCTTTATCAAGATCACCACCGTTACGCTTCACGGTTGCTGCAAACTGGTTACGGAACTGCAAGCCTAGATCGATACCAGAAACATTGATGTTACGAATTTTCCATTGTGACCCTTTGTCTGCCAACTGGAACGACACTGGAATTTTTTCACCGTTGTTATTGAAGTCTAGCGTCACAACAGGATTTTTACTTCCGGTTTCTTTGTATGGACGCATGGTGTAAGACTGGTTGCTGTACTTCGCAAAAGCCGTACCGTAATTTTCAATCAGTGTTTCACGGAAGTTATTTTCAAACTGCGCACGCTGAGCCGCATTACTGTATTGATTGGTTGCATAAGTGCCCATAACAATACGGGTAAAGGCTTGTGAGTCAATGTACGGATCAAGGTTTTGACGAACGATCGCTTTGACCGCAGCTGGATTGTTTTGCAATTTGGCATGATCGGTTTTCAAACGTGTAATCAGGCCATCTGCAACACGTTTAATAAACGCTGGCGGTGCTTCAGCGGGTGCAGCAAAAGCTGTTCCCATCAACATTGAAGATAAAACACTTGCGGTGAGCGTTTGCTTAAATAATGTATTCATGTGCGTGCTTCCTAATAATTACTCGGTAAATGACGGCTGTGCTTCAGAAGAAGCTGACTCGACCGTATTGCCCGTAGAGTTTGTTGATGATTTACCGGCACCACCCGTAATAAATTTGCTAATTAGATCTTCAAGATCCATTGTACCTTGGGTATTTGAAATTGCTTCACCACGCTTGAGGTAGTTCAGACCACCACCCGGCACGATCTTGAGATACTTCTCACCCAATAACCCATTTGTCGATACCATAATGTAAGCATCTTCATCGATACTGGTGATGGATTTCATGTTATTAATTAGTTGCTGTTCCATCGTTTTTTGTTGTGCTGGAGCAGCAGCTTGATAGTCTGCGCTGTAACGCAGTTCCTCAAGTGCATTTTTCTCAACCGTTTTAAGTTGCTGTGCATTAAATGTGGTGAGTTTGCCATCTAAATCAAACGAAACAGTAGCTAAGCGGGTCACTGGGTCAAGCGTAATAGACTCAACCCGCCCAATGGTCACGCCGCTCATGGTGACTTTGGCACGCGGCTTTAAACCGTTGACATTGTCAAACTGTGCGGTCATTTTATACGGATCGCTAAGATTGGTCCCAGCAAGGCCACTCACTTTCATGGCTAAAAAAAACAATGCCACACCGAAAATAATCACAAATATTCCGACGGCCAGCTCACTTGTACGTGATTTCATTAAATACCTCCGAACATGACCGCAGTCAAAACAAAATCTGAACCCAGTACACACAATGACGAATACACCACCGTTCGCGTCATTGAGGTAGCAATCCCCTCAGGCGTTGGATCGCATGCATAGCCTTGATAGACTGCAATCCAAGTACATACCAGAGCAAATACGATACTTTTAATAATGCCATTGACGACATCGTGACCAAACTGGACATTGCTTTGCATACCACTCCAGAAAGAACCTTCGTCGACGCCCAGAAAATCGACCCCCACCATTTTGCCGCCTAAAATTCCGATGGCAGCAAAAATCACGGTAAGCATCGGCAAACTCACAATTCCAGCCCAAAGACGTGGCGAGACAATTTGCTTAAGTGGATCGACACCGATCATTTCCATACTGGCCAATTGCTCGCTCTGTTTCATCGAGCCAATTTCCGCGGTCAGTGCAGAACCTGCTCGACCGGCAAAAAGTAATGCAGCAACAACAGGTGCCAGTTCACGCAGCAAGGTCAAAGACACCATGGTGCCCAGCATTGCTTCACTGCCTACATTTACTAAAATTGAGTAGCCTTGTAAGCCGATAACCAAGCCAATAAACAAGCCCGAGACGGTAATGATCAACAATGACATAACCCCAACGCGGTACATCTGGTAAATAAACCGAGAAAAACCGCCTGAAGATGGCATGGAAAATAAAATCTGCAATAGCATTAGGGCCGCAACACCAATCCCTCGAACGCGCTCTATCACAAGCCGGCCCAGCCAAGCGATCGCATTCATGGCGATACCTCTTTATCTAAATAAGCGCGCTGACTAAATTGATATTCGACAGGCCCTTCAGCTGATCCTGTCAGGAACTGTCTCACATAGGCCGAAGCATTCGATTGCAATGCTTCGGGTGTGCCTTCACCCTGAATCTTGCCTTCTGCAACCACGTAAATATAGTCTGCAATCGATAAAGTTTCAGGTACATCATGCGAAACAATAATGGTGGTCAGATCAAGTGCTTCACGCAAAGATCGGATTAAACGGGTTAACACACCTTTGACAATCGGATCTTGGCCTGCAAAAGGCTCATCGTACATAATCAGATCTGGATCGAGCGCAATTGCACGTGCCAGCGCAACGCGTCGATTCATCCCGCCAGAAAGCTCGGTTGGCATCAAATGCTCTGCACCACGCAACCCAACCGACTCCAGCTTTAGCCCCACGAGTTCGGCAATCAGATGCTCAGGCAGTTTGGTGTGCGCTCGAATAGGGAACGCAACATTTTCATAGACGGACATATCGGTAAATAAAGCACCGCTTTGGAATAACATTCCCATTCGGGCGCGCGCCGCAAAGAGTTCGTGACGTGTCATGGTGGCAATATTTTTACCGTCTAGTAAAACTTGTCCTTGATCTGGACTCAGCTGCCCACCAATCAGACGCAACAAAGTCGTCTTACCTGTTCCTGACGGCCCCATAATCGCTGTAATCTGACCACGACGAATAGACAAACTAATGTTGTCATAAATGATACGATCGCCGCGATTGAAACTTAGATTTTGGACGTCAATTAAAGCGTCAGAAAAGGATGACGTTAAATTATTCATAGCAGAGTAGATTCCTGCATTTTTTTAAGCTTGCATAATATAGCACTGAAACTGCTCAGGATTGTTATTATTTTGACAATGCAGCGTTTCATTCATCCGGGTGATGTTGCTGAAAAAGCACAGACAAAACGCGTACTAATCTTGGTAAAAATAATAAGAGAAATAGAAAATATTACATAACATCAAGACAAAACTTAAGCACGGCAACCACCAAGCGCGTGTCATAAGCGCCTTAATGAAACCTGAGCTATGGTGATGTTTTTGATTACGCATTTATATAAAATTTCTTGATATGATTCTCAATATTGATCATTTTACACAGTTTTATCACAATAAAAAAGCTGGCCGAAGCCAGCTTTTTATTTACTTTTGTGAATTAACGGTCGTTTTTGCGACGACGATCACCTGATTCACGATTGAAAAATTCTTCTTTCGTACCACGATTTGGACGGTCTTCGCCACCAAAACTACGTTTTGGACGATCTTCACCACCGAAGCTACGCTTTGGACGGTCATCACCAAAAGAGCGCTGTGGACGATCACCAAAACCACCTTCACGACGTGCAGGACGGTCGCCAAAGTCACGCTTAGGACGATCACCAAAACCGCCTTCACGACGTGGCTTGTAATCTACGCGATTGCCACGGTTGTCATCGTTTGAATCGAAACGCGGTTTATCGTTGAAGCCACCTTCACGGCGTGGACGATCTGAATTAAATTCGCGACGCGGACGATCTTCACCACCGAAGCTACGCTTTGGACGGTCATCAAA